>DATARB010000391.1:0-2261 GCA_036264375.1 Pseudolabrys sp. | reverse complement strand
TGCGCGTACATCTTCTTGCCCGTACGCCAGACCTCGCTGCGATCCTTGGCCTTGTGCGTGCCGCGCTGACGCTTGGCGAGCTGCCAGTTGACGCAGCGCTGGATGATGTCGATGCGCGGCTCGAGGCCGAAAATCGCATCCGACAGGCTGGCCGAACCAGCCTCAGCGCCTTCGAGCGTGGTGATCTTCAATTCCATATCACGCACCCTCCTTCTCAGCCGGCGTGGCGGGAGCTTCCGCCGCCGGCGCCGCAGCCGCATCGACCGTGCGGAACTTGCCCGGCTTCGGCGCGTCCTTGTGCAGCGGCTTCTTCACCGCATCGCGCACCGTAATCCAGCCGCCCTTGGCACCCGGCACCGCGCCTTCGACCAGGATGAGACCGCGCTCGATATCGAGCTGAACGACCTTGAGGTTGAGCGTGGTGACACGCTCGACGCCCATGTGGCCCGGCATCTTTTTGTTCTTGAAGGTCTTGCCCGGATCCTGACGGCCGCCGGTCGAACCGATCGAGCGGTGCGAAATGGAGACGCCGTGCGAGGCGCGCAGGCCGCCGAAGTTCCAGCGCTTCATGCCACCGGCGAAACCTTTACCGATGGAGATGCCGCAAACATCGACGAACTGACCCGCGACAAAGTGATCGGCGGTGATCTCGGCCCCTACCGGGATCAGCGCGTCCTCGCTCACGCGGAATTCGGCAAGCTTGCGCTTAGGCTCGACGTTCGCCTTGCCGAAATAGCCGCGGTCGGCTTTGCTCATATTGTTGGCGCGGCGCGGGCCGGAGCCCAACTGCAGCGCGACGTAACCATTCTTGTCCTTGGTCCTATGGGCGACAACCTGGCACTGCGCCAAGCGCAGCACCGTCACCGGAACATGCTCACCGCTCTCGGTGAACACCCGGGTCATCCCGACCTTTTGCGCGACAACGCCTGAACGCATTTTGGTCCCCACGCGGCTCAGAGCTTGATCTCGACGTCGACGCCGGCGGCCAGGTCGAGCTTCATCAGCGCGTCCACGGTCTGCGGAGTCGGGTCGACGATGTCCAAGAGGCGCTTGTGCGTGCGCATCTCGAACTGTTCGCGGCTCTTCTTGTCGACGTGCGGCGAGCGGTTCACCGTGAACTTCTCGATGCGCGTCGGCAGCGGGATGGGACCACGGACCTGAGCGCCGGTGCGCTTGGCCGTGTTCACGATCTCGCGGGTCGACGCATCGAGGATTCGATGGTCGAACGCCTTGAGCCGGATGCGGATATTCTGGCCGTTCATTGTCGTTTCTCTCTGACTGTCATCGTCCGTACAAACGAACGATCCAGTATGACGCTAGCGCTTTCCGTTCCCCGCGAATCGCCAGCGGGGTACTGGATGCCCCCGCCCTTGCGAGCGGGGGCACAACAGCAAACTTACTCGATGATGCTCGCCACGACGCCGGCGCCGACGGTGCGGCCGCCCTCGCGAATGGCGAAGCGGAGCTTCTCTTCCATGGCGATCGGCACGATCAGGTGCACTTCCATCGCCACGTTGTCGCCCGGCATCACCATTTCCGTGCCCTGCGGCAGGTGCACGATGCCGGTCACGTCGGTCGTGCGGAAATAGAACTGCGGACGGTAGTTGGTGAAGAACGGGGTGTGACGGCCACCCTCTTCCTTGGTGAGGATGTACGCCTCAGCCTTGAACTTGGTGTGCGGCTTGACCGAGCCGGGCTTGCAGAGCACCTGGCCGCGCTCGACTTCCTCGCGCTTGGTGCCGCGCAGCAGCGCGCCGATGTTGTCGCCAGCCTGACCCTGATCGAGCAACTTGCGGAACATTTCCACGCCGGTGACAGTGGTCTTGATGGTCGGCTTGATGCCGACGATCTCGACTTCCTCGCCGACCTTGACGATGCCGCGCTCGACGCGGCCGGTCACGACGGTGCCGCGGCCGGAGATCGAGAACACGTCTTCGACCGGCATCAGGAACGGCTGGTCGATCGGGCGATCCGGCTGCGGGATGTAATCGTCGACGGCCTTCATCAGCTCGAGGATGGCGTCGTGGCCGAGCTTCGGCTCCTTGCCGTCGAGCGCCATCAGCGCCGAACCCTTGATGATCGGGATCTTGTCGCCCGGGAAGTTGTACTTCGACAGGAGCTCACGAACCTCCAGCTCGACGAGCTCAAGGAGTTCCGGATCGTCGACCATGTCGCACTTGTTCATGAACACGACGATCGCCGGCACGCCGACCTGGCGGGCGAGCAGGATGTGCTCGCGGGTCTGCGGCATCGGGCCGTCG
>DATARB010000388.1:0-4821 GCA_036264375.1 Pseudolabrys sp. | reverse complement strand
TTCAACGACGGAATCGCCTTCCTACTCAGCGGCCTCGCGCACCAGAACGGCGTGACGCTGCACAAGTGGTTTTTCCTGGCGGCGACATCGGCCGGGAGCAAGGTGCAGAACCTCACCACACTGATCAATGTCGAGGTGCCGGACAGCGCGTTCGGCGCCTACACCGACGCGGTGATCCGCAAGGCGCTCTCCACGGTCACGTTCCGTCCGACTCCGATCAACGAGCAGCTCGGAATGCTGCCGTTCAATCTTGGAGCCATGTCCGGATTTCGTGTGGTGCAGGTGATGCCGGAGGGCAGCGCCATCCTCATCGACGGGCCCGGCGAGGACATCAATCGCCAGCCTTACATGCTCATATCGGTCGGCCGCGGCGGCCCGAGCGAGCCCGACGACCGCAGCCGATTCGCCCGCGACCTCATGCAATCGGCGCCCGTGCGCGATCTCACTCTGCAATCGGGAGAACCGATGCGCATCGGCGGCTATCCCGGTTACGAGATCAGAGCCACCGGAAAATCCCTCACCGGCGATGCCATCTCGCTGGTGCAATGGCTCCGCTTCGGCGGCGGCGGCTTCATGCGCATCATCGGCGTCGCCCGCACGGATCAGTGGGACACGCTGTTTCCGCGTTTCCGCGCCGTGCGCGACGGCGTCGATCTGAAGTGAGGGTCTCAATCCCTCATCCTGAGGTGCGAGCCCGCAGGGCGAGCCTCGAAGGATGTCGGCCCCTGAGCGCCCGCTTGTCGCCGCGCCCCGGCCGTCGCCCTTCGAGGGCCGGCTGCGCCGGCCACCTCAGGGTGACGGGGCCAAGGCGTCGACGGAAGGACGTGAAGCGCTAGTTCGCGGCGCTGTTGTCCGGCTGCGGGTTGTCGTTCGCCGTCGGCTTCGGCGGCGCTTTGACCACGCCGACCAGCGCCGGCCGCAGCACACGATCGCCGATCATGTAGCCGGCCTGGATCACCTGCCCGACGCTGCCAGGCGGCAGATTGGGGTTCTGGATCTCGTACATCGCCTGATGCACGTTGGGATCGAACTTCTCGCCCTCCGGCGAGAATTTGCGCACCCCGTTCTTCTCCAGGCTCTTGAGCAATTCGCGCTCGGTGAGCTCGACGCCCTCGATCAGGGCCTTCACTTTGGCATCCGCATGCTCGCGCAGCTCCGGCCCGGCGGTCTCGAGCGCGCGGTGCATATTGTCGGCGACCGCCAGCACGTCCCGGGCAAAGCTGGCGATGGCGTAGACGCGCGCATCGGTGACCTCGCGCTCGGTGCGGCGGCGGAGGTTCTCCATTTCGGCCAGCGTGCGCAGCAGCTTGTCTTTGTATTCGGCGGATTCGCGCTGGGCCGCGGCCACGGCATCGGCCGACGGAGCAGCGGTCTGCGCCTGCGCCTTGTCAGTCGCCTGCTCGGCCCCGGGGTCCATGGCTTCGGCCTGACGAGCGGTGGTGTCCGTCATCTTGTTTCCATCCTCATCATTGGTCGGATGCTCGGCATATCAGGCCTGCGATCCGAAAAATCAAGAATTATGGACGAACCGATCTTAGCGATCCTGCGCAAGCTGCCACCAGCAGCCCAGGACTGGGACGGTCCGGTCGCCGGCGCCGCGGTCGGTCACCAGCTGCAGTACACATAAGGTACCTAGTATACATTAGGTACCGCACGAGGAAGCGGATGACGCACGTTCTTATGGCGTCAGCAGCCGGCTCACCACGCGCGCCGTATAGTCGACCATCGGGATAACGCGGGCATAGTTGAGACGGGTCGGCCCGATCACGCCGATAACGCCGACGATACGGCCCTTGCTGTCGTGGTACGGCGCCACGATGGTCGACGAGCCGGACAGTGAAAACAGCTTGTTTTCCGAGCCGATGAAGATGCGCACGCCCTCGGCGCGCTCGGCGCGGCCGAGCAGATCGATGACGCCGCGCTTGCTTTCGAGCGCGTCAAACAGCGAGCGCACCCGCTCCAATTCGTCGAGCGCGTGCAAATCCTCCAGCAGATTGGCGTGGCCGCGCACGATCAGCTTGCGGTCGTCTTCCGCCCCGCCCGACCAGGTCGCCAGGCCGGTGGCGATAACCTTCTGCGTCAGCTGGTCGAGTTCGGCCTGGCCTTCGGTGACGGCCTTCTCGATCTCGCCACGCAGGTCGGCCAGCGTCTTGCCGCGAATGCGCGCGTTGAGGAAGTTGCCCGCCTCGACCAGCGCCGATGGCGGCAGCCCGGCGGGCACATTGAGCACCCGGTTTTCGACCTGGCCGTCCTCGGCCACCATCACGACAAGCGCCCGCTCCGGCTCCAGCCGCACAAATTCGATGTGCTTGAGCCGCACATTGCTCTTGGCGGTGAGCACGACGCCGGCCGAACGGGTGAGCCCCGAGAGCATCTGCGAGGCCTCGGTGAGCACGCTCTCCACCGACTTGGCCGTGCCGGTGCCGGCCACCTGCGCCTCGATCGAGCGGCGGTCTTCCTCGGTCAGGTCGCCGACCTGCATCAGCGCATCGACGAAGAAACGCAGGCCAAGCTCGGTCGGCAACCGTCCGGCGGAGGTATGCGGCGCGAAAATGAGGCCGAGCTGCTCCAGGTCCGACATCACGTTGCGCACCGAAGCCGGCGACAGCGTGATCGGCAGGATGCGCGAGAGATTGCGCGAGCCGACCGGTTCGCCGGTGGTGAGATAGCTCTCGACGATCTGGCGGAAAATCTCACGCGAGCGCTCGTTGAGCGCGGCGAGACTTACCTGCGATGTGCCGATCGGAATGTCGTGCGAGGCCAAAGCCCTAACTCCTTCACGCCTGGCGAGAATTGACCATGGCACCGCCCTTGTTCAAGCCGGGCAGATGGCTATGGTGTGCGCCCGAAGCCCAAAAAGCCAGCGCCCATGCGGGCCTATTCTCAAGAAGGATCACGCCCAATGCGGCCGAGCCGCCGACAAGTCGACGAATTGCGTGCCGTGTCGCTCGAGCGCGGCGTGGTCAAATACGCCGAAGGCTCCTGTTTCGTGAAATTCGGCGACACGCACGTCCTGGTCACGGCCAGTCTCGAGGAACGGCTGCCGCCCTGGCTCAAGGGCCAGGGGCGCGGCTGGGTCACCGCCGAATACGGCATGCTGCCGCGCGCCACCTCCGAGCGCACCCGCCGCGAGGCGAGCGCCGGCAAGCAAGGCGGCCGCACCGTGGAGATTCAAAGGCTGATCGGAAGATCGTTGCGCTCGGTGGTCGATCTGGTCGGCATGGGCGAGCGACAGATCACCATCGACTGCGACGTGATCCAGGCCGATGGCGGCACGCGCACCGCCTCCATCACCGGCGCCTGGGTGGCGCTCGCCGACTGCTTCGCCTGGATGAAGGCGCGCGAGATGATCAAGGGCGACGTGCTGCGCGATCACATCGCGGCCGTCTCCTGCGGCGTCTACAACAATACCGCCGTGCTCGATCTCGATTACGCGGAGGACTCGGAAGCCGAGACAGACGCCAATTTCGTCATGACCGGCAACGGCAACATCGTGGAAATCCAGGCCACCGCCGAGAAGACGCCGTTCAGCGAGGAGCAACTGCTCACGCTGCTCGCGCTCGCACGCAAGGGCGTCGAGAAGCTGGTGAACTTGCAAAAAATGGCGGTGATGTAGGTTTCTTTATCCCTCCCCTGAAAGGGGAGGGTCGCCCGCCAAGCGAAGCGAAGGCGGGCGGGGTGGGGTTTGCATCATTGATAACCCCCACCCGACCGCTCGCTACCGCTCGCGGCCACCCTCCCCCCGCAAGCGGGGGAGGGATAAGAAGGAAACGCATGCCCCGCAAACTCACCGGCCCCATCGTCATCGCCACCCACAATCCCGGCAAGCTCACGGAAATGCGCGAGCTGCTGGCGCCCTACGGCATCGCGGCGCAATCGGCCGGCGAGTTGGGCCTCGCCGAGCCGGAGGAGACGGGCAAGACCTTCGCTGCCAATGCGCGCATCAAGGCGATCGCCGCGATGAAGGCGACCGGCCGTGTCGCCTTCGCCGACGACTCGGGGCTTGTGGTCGACGCTCTCGGCGGCGAGCCCGGTATCCATTCGGCGCGCTGGGCCGGGCCGGACAAGGATTTCCGCGGCGCCATGAACCGTATCCAGACGCTGCTGATCGAGCGCGGCGCGAAAGAGCCGTCGCAGCGGCGCGCGCATTTCATCGCCGCTTTGTGCCTTGCCTGGCCGGACGGCCACGTCGAGGACTTCGAAGGCCGCGTCGATGGCATCGCAGTCTGGCCGCCGCGGGGCGACAAGGGCTTCGGCTACGATCCGCTGTTCCTGCCCGACGGTCATGACCGCACCTTCGGCGAGATGACGGCCGACGAAAAGCACGGCCTGCCGCCGCAGGGACAGGGCCTCTCGCACCGCGCCCGCGCCTTCATCAAGCTGGCGGATGCGTGTTTGAAGGGATGACCATCGCCGTCATTCCGGGGCGCGAGCGCAGCGAGCGAACCCGGAATGACGGAGGGGATGGGTTCCCGATCATTACAATTTTAAGCAGTTGTCCGCAGCGAAAATGCGTTAGTGGTGGCCGCGCACCGCGACGCAGCCTATGATGCTTAACATGTCGTTAACGAATCCCGCGCCCTTCGCCGTCTACGTGCACTGGCCCTTCTGCCTGTCGAAGTGCCCCTATTGCGACTTCAACAGCCATGTGCGCCACGGCGGCTACGACGAAGCGCGCTATGTGCGCGCGATTGAGTCAGAACTTGCGGCAACCGCGCAGCGTGTGCCGGGCCGTACGGTCTCGACCATCTTCTTCGGCGGCGGCACGCCGTCGCTGATGCAGCCGTCGTCGGTGCAGGCGATCCTCGACGCGATCGGCAA
>DATARB010000383.1:0-2547 GCA_036264375.1 Pseudolabrys sp. | reverse complement strand
GACCTACCTGCCGCTGTATCCGGAAGAGATTTTCCACCGCGTCTTCAAATTCCAGGAATTCGACATTTCGGAAATGTCGTTCTCGAGCTATCTGCGCACGGTGTCGGCGGGGACCTCGGAATATACGGCGGTGCCGGCCTTCGTTTCGCGGATTTTCCGCCATTCCGGCATCTACATCCGCAAAGGCGCCGGTATCGCCAAGCCGGAAGATTTGCGCGGCAAGCGCATCGGCGTGCCGGGATATCAGATCACCGCGGTGGTCTGGATGCGCGGCATGATGCAGCACGAATACGGCGTGCCGCCGTCGGAGATCCATTGGCGCAGCGGCGGCCAGGAGCAGGCTGGCCGCGAAGAGCGCACGCTGTTGCAGCCGATCCCGGGCCTCGATCTGCAGGCGATCCCGCACGACAAGACGCTGGTCGGCATGCTGCGCGATGGCGAGCTCGACGCGCTGTTCACGGCACGCGCCCCGTCGTCGTTCCTCGCCAGTGAAGCGCATATCACGCGGCTGTTTCCAAACACGCGCGCGGCCGAGCAGGCCTATTACAAGAAGACCGGCCTGTTTCCGATCATGCATCTCATCGGCATCCGCAAATCCCTGGTCGAGCGCTATCCGTGGTTGCCGACCAGCGTCTACAAGGCGTTCTGCGAGGCCAAGGCGCTGGCGATGATCGACCTGCGCGACGTCAACGCGCTGATGGTGACGCTACCGTGGCTCGAAGCTGAGACCAAGGAGACGGCCGCCATCATGGGCGAGGATTTCTGGAAATACGGCATCGCCGAGAATAGGCCGGAGATCGAGGCGCTGTCGCAATACGTCTACGAGCAGGGCCTGACCGACCGCAAAGTGAAGGTCGAGGAATTGTTTCATCCCGCGACATTCGATATTTCGAAAGTATGAACAACCGCGATGGTGCGCACATGATCACTCGTCATTCCGGGGCCGAGCGAAGCGAGGAGCCCGGAATCCATAACCCCGGCGCTGGGGATATGGATCGTAAGTCTTGGATGCCTCGGGTATGAGGTCTGCGAGGCGGGCGTTACGGGGTCTATGGAAGGTCTTTCGCGACCGTCGGAATCTCGCACCCCGCCTCGTTTGATCTGAAGGGCCGGACACCCGGACGGTAGTCAGTGCTGGCCGCACGTTTGACGATCCAGGCGCCGGCCCTGCCTCGTGAAAGGCAGGAGAATCATGACAGCCTCTCAATCATCGGACAACAGCTTTATCGGCATCGACGTTGGTGGTGCGAGTTTTGACGTGGCCTGGCATCGGGGCGATTGCGCCCATTACGCAAATCGCCCCGATGGCGTTGCCGCGCTGCTTGCCAAGCTTAAGGCCGGACCGGCGATCAGCCGCATCGTGGTGGAACCGACCGGCGGCTATGAGAAGCCGTTGGTGAAGACATTGCGGCGTGCCGGTTTGCCGGTCGAGATCGTCCATACTTCGCGCTTTAGCGCCTACCGCGTCATGGTCGGCGCCAGAGCCAAGTCCGATAGCTCGGATGCTCGCCTGCTGGCGGCTTATGCCGCCGCCCCCGACGACGTGCGCGGTCGCAAGCCGCATCATGTGGAAGTCCCCGAAGATGCCATTCGCGAAGAACTGGCCGAGTTGGCAAGCCGTCGCGATCAGCTCAAGCACATGATCCACGGTGAGACCTGCAGGCTCACGACCGTCCGCAGTGTCAAGCTGCGCCAGGCGATTATCGCCCATCTCGACGTCCTCAAAGCCGAGGATGCCCAGACCCACCAAACCATGCTGGCGTTGGTTCGCGCGCGCGTCGATCTCAAAAAAGCCCAGGACCTGCTCAAGACCATCAAGGGCCTCGGTGACAAATCGGCTCTGGCCTGCATCGCGCTCGTCCCGGAGCTCGGTCATGTCGACAACCGGGCAGCTTCGGCCCTGGTCGGCGTCGCCCCGTTCACGCGCAAGAGCGGCACCATGACGGCGCCCGCCCGCATCCATGGCGGACGCGCAGCGGTTCGCAACATCCTCTACATGGCCGCCGTGTCAGCAAGCCGCCACAACCCGGTGCTGCGGCCGTTCTACCAGAGGCTTCTCGCCCAAGGCAAAAAGGTCAAAGTCGCCCTGATCGCAGTCCTGCGTCGACTCGTCGTGTTCGCAAATGCGGTCCTTAGGTCCGCAACGCCTTGGAAAGGCGCTACTGCTTCTTGACATTCAACACGGTAGATTCCGGGCTCGCCACTTCGTGGCGCCCCGGAATGACCCTGGTCACTTGTGCCGCATCGCGGCCAGTTCCTTGCGGTCGGCGACGAGCGAGGTGCATCATCGCGCGCATGGAAGGCATTCCGTCCTCACGCTGCGGTTGCGATTGACGCTTAGTCGCTGCTGCAATGCCGCACGTTCATGGCCGCTTCGGGGCGTTTCGGCTGCGGCCGACCGGGTGCGGCGCCGCGAACGCCGATGGACCAACCCGTTGCGGCAGGTAAGATACGGCCGGCGGCCGGCGATAAGCCGGCGGATGTTGGGAAACGCACATGGATGAGCGGGCCAAAGTCGACTGCGTCGCCAATGCGCGCGCGCTGGCG
>DATARB010000254.1:0-4356 GCA_036264375.1 Pseudolabrys sp. | reverse complement strand
GTGCTCGACGGCGATCTCGACGAGTTCATGCAGGCGGCGCTGGCGCAGAAGGCCTTCGGCGGCGAGCCGGTGAACGTCGAGGACGCGGAGTAGCGCCAGCGGTGGAATGGACATGAGGTGCGGCCATGACGTTGCACATCGATTTCACCAGCCAGGACTTCTTCCGCGATCCCAGCAGCGTCATCGATAGACTCAGAGCATCGGATCCCGTCGTCGAGGTGCGGCTGCCGTTCATCGGCAAGACCTGGATCGCGACGACGGAGGACACCGCGAGCCATGTCCTCAAGGACAGCGCCACCTTCACGCTACGCAAGGACGGCGGAGTCGCCGGCCTGCCTTGGTGGATGCCGGGGCTGATCCGCTCGCTCGCCAGCAACATGCTGACCATGGACGAGCCGGACCACTCGCGCCTGCGCGGCATCGTCGACGAAGCCTTCCGCCGCCGCGCCGTTCTCGGCATGACGCCGCGCATCCGTCAGCTTGCCGACGACCTCGCTGGCGACCTGTTCGCCGAAGGGAGCCCCGCCGATCTCGTCGCGCGTTACGCGCGCAAGCTGCCGCTCGCGGTCATCTGCGAACTGCTCGGCTTGCCCGCCGCCGACCGGCCGAAGTTCACTGCCTGGGCCGGCAAGGCGACCAGCGTGCGCAACACACCGGGGTTCTTCCTTGTGCTGCCGAGCTTCTTTTCCATCCGCCGCTACATGCGGCAGCACCTCGACGCCGCGCGCAAGACCGGCGGCCAAGGCCTGATCGCCGAATTGATCGCGGTCGAGAAGGAGGGCGCCCGCATCTCCAGCGACGAGATGATCGCGATGGTGTTTCTGCTGCTGTTCGCGGGCTCCGAGACGACGGCGCATCTCATCAGCGGCTCGGTCTACGAACTTCTGCAAAATCGCGATCTGCGCGACTGGCTTGCGGAGGACTGGTCGCGCGCCGATCTCGCGGTCGAGGAATTCCTGCGCTTCGTTGCGCCGGTGCAGTTCACCAAGCCGCGCTTCGTGCGCAAGGATATGGAGCTTGGCGGTGCGCGGCTGAAGCAGGGCGACAAGATCATGGCCATGCTCACAGCGGCCAATCGCGATCCGGCGGCCAACAAGCATCCGGACCAACTCGATCTCGCGCGCAGGCCGAACCGCCACATGGCCTTCGGCAGCGGCATCCATTTCTGCCTCGGCCACCAACTCGCGCGTATCGAGGCGCAATGCGCGCTCGCCGCGCTGTTCAAGCGCTGGCCGAAACTCGACCTCGCGGTCGATCCCGCGCAGCTCAGATGGCGGCCGCGTCTCGGCCTGCGCGCGCTCGAAATACTGCCTGTGATGTCACGCAGCGATTGAGGCCGCTGGTCTCCGCTAAAAGGTTCGCAGCGCTGCGTCAGAGGTCGGGTTCCAGAAGCACGAACTCCAGCGTCACGGCATACTGCACGAGGAACGTTCCCTCGATGAAGCCGCTGTCGGCTTTCTTGATGTCTTCAGGCGCGAAGTTTTGCCCGGTGATCAGGAAGCTGTGGAGCGGTGTGTCGAACCGGTTTGGCCAATTGGAAATCCAGTCGCGCACGGTGTTGCTGACGTTGATGCGGTAGGTGTTTCCGTTGCGCTGCACCGGCTGGGTGGTGGGGCCCGGGCTGGCCGGAAAGGACGAGAAGACCGGGTTGGAGACGGCATTGCCGGGAGCGGGAAATGACGACGCGGTCTCCGACCCGACCTGTCCCGTCACGAACGTCCACCGGTCGTGGTTATGATCGAAGCTGAAGTACGGCTTGTCGAAAGAATGGATGAAGGTCGTCGCCGCCGGTTCGCTGAACGTGACTGTTTTGCCGCTCGTTTGGTAGAGACCATTGAGCAGGCTCGGATTGAGGGGCGCCCCGAATTGGTCGGCGTGCAGCGGCGTCAGGACCAGCGTCGCGACCAGAAAATTGTCAGGAATGTCGAGGGTGCGGAACGATACGCCGCCGCGCATCTGGACGAGGCCGTAGCTCTGGCACGCGCAGGGTTGCGTGCCCGGATCCATGAAATAATCATAGCCGACGGCAATGCGATCGTTGAAGGGCTTGAGCAGGACCGTTGCCGCGGAGTCCGGAATGAGGCCGTTGGTGTTGAAGCAGGAGAAGATGCCGCAGGTCCAATGATCGTCGTGCGTGACGCCCATGACAAATGTATTGTGCACGATCGGATGGACGACGACGGTTTCGTTGAAGCTGAAGGCTTGTGCACCGCCGGATGCCGCGGCCGACAGAGCGGCGACTGTCGCGGCACAGAGGCCGAAGCGTGTGATACCGGTCATTGGCGCGCTCCCGTCGCGCGCAGAACGCCGCGCTCGGCTTTGAATAGGGCGATGTTGGCATCGGCAGTATCGGTGATGTCGCCGCTTGTGACCGATGCGGTGACCGCCTCGGTTGCGGCAACCATGTCTCCGTAGCGCTTCATGAGAGGCGCGGATGCGGCGGCGCTCACGCAGGCCGGCAGCTGGATTCGCCATTGGCCGTTTTCGCGCACAGCGTGCCACGTGCTGATCGCGGTCGGCGGTCCGCCGTCGGCGTCGAAGCCTTTGACGTCGATATCGGCGGCATTGGCGTCGATCGTTCGTTGTGCGACGACAACGACATGATCGACCGTCGCGGACGCCCGCGCGGTCAAGCTCGCAACGGCCTCATTCGCCGGTAGTTTGGCGCTGACGGTCTCGCGAAAACGCCCGCGTGCCTTTGCCAGCCGATCGGATGCCTGCATGAGGGCCATAAAGCGGTCGCGATCAGCTGTCGCGGCAAAGGCCGCAGCGCCGGCAATGTCGCCTTTGGCGATCGCTGCGACCAGATGGTTGGCGGCATCCGCCGGAGTAGCCGCCGTCTGGCTGTGTGCGGCGGCTGGCAGCGCCATGCAGCAGGCCAAACTCACGATGGCGAGCAACGGCCCGCCACAACGATTGCTCATTGCCCTTGCTCCCGCTGCGATCGGCATCTCCGTATACTACCTGAGGTAGCATAGGATGATACGTTCGCCAACAGGTGAATGGGCTCCTCGGCAAATGCCGTCAGGCTTTGGGGGGTTCCGCCCGCAGGCGCGTGTGCACGGACCAGACGAGAGCCGCGCCCGCGGCGGTGAGCACGCAGGTGCCGATGAACACCGCGCGCATGCCGAAATGGCCGCCGACGAATCCGCCGGCCAGCGGGCCCGCCACCTGGCCGACGAACTGCGAGGACACCGCGTAGCCCAGCACGCTGCCGGACACCGCTATCGGCACATTGTGACGAATGACACTGGTGACGCAGGGCATCAGCCCACCCAAAGACAGTCCCATCAGGAAGCGCAACGCCACGAGCTGCCAGCCGGCGGTGACGAAGGCCTGCGGGATCAAGAGCACGGCCGAGACCAGCATGCAGCCGACGAGCACGTTCCAGTGGCCGGCGCGGTCGGCGATTTTGCCCAGCCGCGGGGCCGACAAAATGCTGCCCAACGCCGCCGCCGCCATGGCGAGCCCGGACACGAAGGTGACGCGCGCGCTGTCGACCAGCGTCGCGACATACACGGTGATGATCGGCTCGATCGACATGTTGGCGAACAGCAGCAGACAGCCGGTGATGAGCATGGCGATCACGGGCCGCTTGTCGGGGATGGCGGCCCAGCCGCCGCCGCGTTTTTCGTCTTTCCGCTTCGGCGGCTGTGGATCTTCCTTGATCAGGAATGCGGTGGCCAAAAATGCCACGAAGATCATCGCGCCGGAGGCGAAGAAGGTCATGCGGATGCCGATCAGCGGCGGCAGCGTGCCGCCGATCAGCGGGCCGGCGAGGTTGCCGGCCATGATGCCGGACGAGAGCACGCCGAGCGCCCAGCCGGTGCGCGCCTTCGGCGTCTGCGTCGCCACCAGCAGATTCGATCCTGACGAATAGCCGCCGAGGATGCCGGTCAGCAGGCGCAGGCCGACCAGTTCCCACACCGTCTGCGCCATCCCGATGAGCGACATCGCCACCGCCATGCCCAAGCTGGCGCGGATCAGCATCAGCTTGCGCCCGTAAAGGTCGGCGAGCCTGCCCCACAGGGGAGCGAAAATGGCGGCGGTGAAGAAGGTCGCGCCATAAGCGACGCCGGACCATTGCACGATGGCTGCGTGTCCGCTGACGCCGAGCTCCTCGATGAAGAGCGGCAGGAACGGCAACAGCAGCGTCATGCCGACGATGGTGGTGAACGAGCCGAACACGCAGACCCAGAGGTTGCGCTCCCAACGCGTCGCGCCATCGCTCTCGAGTTTGCTGTCGCGGGTCGTTTGGTCGTCCATCGCGCCGTCCACCGCGCGCCTTGTGGCAGGAAACGGGCGAGGGAACAACGCGCGAGCCCGCAAGGCTGACGGGGCGTTTGCGGGTAACTG
>DATARB010000378.1:0-6824 GCA_036264375.1 Pseudolabrys sp. | reverse complement strand
CCTGCTCGCCCTTGGGACGCGCCGGTTCCGGATTCATGATGCTCACCGGCGGAATCGAGGCCGACGATGGGAAATCCCATTTCGGATCGACCGGCCTGCCCAAGGCGGGCGCCGATTGATTAAGCGCGGCAACGGGCGCTTGGGTTGGAGATTCAGGCGTCGCCGCTGCGGATGGCGCCGGCGCCTCAGGTGCCGGCGCGGCCGCCGCCGGCTTGCCCCAGTTGACCGAATAGCGGTCGACGTAGGTCTCGAAGGCGTGCACCTTCATGTTGGCCTTGAGCACGCCGCTGTCGTTGACCCAGGCGAAGGCGGGACAGCGATCGAGCGTGCAGCCATCGCCGTTCGACAGGACATGCGCGGCGACACCGTAACGGTCGAGTTCGATCGCGCGGCGCGCCGGTGCGAAGATCTCGGCGATCCCGGCATCGCCATGTTGCTCCAGCGCATAGGCGTCGCGCAGCAGCGCCAGCCGCGCCGCCGTAAAGGCGACCGCGGCAGCCGCGGTCTGCGCGTCGGCGAACACAGCCTTCTCGCAGGCATTGGCGACGACCTCACCCGCCCCGCCATCGAGACAGCCGAGCGCGGAACCGGGCGCCAGCGCGCCGGCGGTGAGCGCCGCGCTGCGCTGGAGCAGCGCGCTGCGCTCCGCCGACAGACTGGTCATGCCCATGCGGTCGAGCAATGCCGTCACCGCCAGCGCCGCGACGACGAGCGCCGCGACCGGCCAAAGCACGCGGTTGATCGTTGCGGCGCCATTGCGGCGGATCGCAACCACCGCAAGGACAACGACCAAGACAAAGAGCGCGCCCGCTACTGCGGCCACAACCATCGTCGTCGACAACGATCCGCTTATAGGCATGGCGCTCCGTTAGCTCGCCCGGTTACTGAATCCTCGCCCCCGAGACTTTTACTACATCGGCCCACTTGTCGATGTCCTTGTGTAGATAAGAATCAAATTCCTGCGGGCTCTGTACCATCGGAATTGCGCCTTGTTTGAGCCAGGCGGCCTTCACGTCCTCGCGATTGACCACCTTGGAGATCGCGGCGTTGAGGTAGGAGATCACCTCTTTCGGCGTATCTTTGGGTGCCATCACGCCCAGCCAGATGGTTGCTTCGTATCCGGGAACCGTCTCGGCCACCGTGGGCAGGTCGGGCGTCAGCGGCGAGCGCTTGAGCCCCGTGGTGGCGAGGGCGCGCACCTGACCGCCCTGCGACAGCGCCGTCATCGTGGTCACGGCGTCGAACATCATCTGCACCGTGCCGGAGACGACGCTGTTGCGTGCGTCGCCCGAGGCCTTATGCGGCACGTGCACGATGTCGGTATGGGTCATCGCTTTGAATAACTCGCCGGCCATATGATACGGCGTGCCCGGGCCCGACGACGCATAGTTGAGCTTGCCAGGATCCTTCTTCGCCAGATCGATGAACTCCTGCACAGTCTTGGCCGGCACCGAGGGGTGCACCACCATCACCAGGTCGGAATAATTGATCGGCGCCACCGCCACGAAGTCGCGCATCAGCTGATACGGCTTGTTCGGTATCAGGGACTCGTTGGTGGTCTGGGTGTTCGACATGATCAGCAGCGTGTAGCCATCCGGCTTCGACTTGGCGACATAGTCGGTGCCGATCACCGATCCGGCGCCCGGACGGTTCTCGATGATGAAGGACTGCTTGGTCTCCTCCGACAAATGCTGCGCCAGAATGCGCGCAAAGACGTCGGCGGGGCCGCCGGCCCCGAACGGGACAACAAGCTTGACGACGCGGTTTGGATAGGTCTGCGCCGCCGCCGGCAAAGCCAGCAGGACCGGTGACAGGAAAGCAATAAGACGCAGGAAAGCGCGCATTGGGTCTCCTCGTTGTGTTTTTATGTCGTTACGTCAAGCTGTGGGATAACCTTACAGCCGTTTGATTATTCCGTTACCACGGGCGCTCCCTACACGCCGCCGGCCGATTTGAATCCGGGCGCAATATCCCCAGCGGCAGCAAACGCACCTTTGGCCTCGATCGAGGTCAAAGCCACCGTGGTGCGCAGATCGGTGACGCCGCCGCCACCGCCGGCGGCCAACAGTACCGCTGCCATCTGCACATCGTTGGGGACATCGGCGATGACCATGAAATCGTAGTCGCCGAAGGTGACGTAGTAGCCGAGCAGCCGGCCGCCGACCTTGCCGATGAGACGCGCGACCGCATCGGCGCGGTCTTCCGGCTTGACGATCATGCCCTTGATGGCGTCGCGGGTGTAGCGCCCTTGGGTGATGTAGATCGGCATGCGGCCCTCCCTTTGCGGCTAAGATTTAGCCGCAAACAGCCACCGATCATAGTCGAAGGCGGAGTGCAAAACGCCGCCGGCGTCACGCCTTGTCGAGCTGGCTTTCCTTGGCTACGCGCTCGAAGGCCTCACCGTTGCTCTTGATGCGATACTGGTAATCGTCGCCGTCGGACGGCAGCAGCTTCACCACGGTGTAGTTGCCGCTCGCGGCAGCGCGCCCGAAGCTCGGAGACGTGTAATAGACCATCTCGCCGACGGTGTACTTGTGCGCGTGCAAGGGCACAGGCGGCGCGGCCGGCTGCACCGGCGGACTGGCGGTGCGGATGATCTCTGACGCAGCCTCGGGCGCGGCGATCGGCGCGACGGGCTTCTTCGGTTTCGGGGCAGGCGCAGGGCGCGGGGCCTTCCGTAACGGGCGGCGAGTCGATGCCGTGGACTTTTTCGTCTTGGCGCGTTCGGTTTTGCTGGCTTTCTTGTCTCGTGCCGACGGGGCCTTGGCGGACCGGCCGGCGGTCTTGGCTGAATGTCTGCTCATGTCTTCAATATATCAGCAAATTACCGCTGCGTGCGAAGTTTTTTGCGGAAAAATGGCCTATAAATCAGTCGGTTAGAAGACTCTTTCGTGGGTTGCGGCACATCCTTTCACCTACCTCGAAAGAGGTAGATGGAACTGGGACAGTGGAACCGGACGAGGGAACCGAGGGCTTCCCGCGCGCGTTCTGACCGCGGAAAACGAGGAGATTCTTCATGCGAGTCCTGCTTGGCATTATTCTCGGCGGCATTCTGACTGTCGGCGGCGCCTACATCTACGATTCCCATCACGCGCTTGCAGCCGCCAAGGATCAGGCGGCCGTGCAGCGGCCGCTCGTCAATTGGGACGTGGTCGGCACCACGTGGGACCACCTGACCGAGCGCGCGCACGCGGAGTGGATACGCGTCGCCGGCTGATAACGGGCGAGGTGAGGCCGCGGCGCACTTCTTCAGTGCGCCGTGGAACCGCCGATCCGTTCGCGCTCTCCGACGCGGAGCGCATTGCCGATCTCGCGGCGGTCCATGCGGGTACCGTCATCGCCTTCGATCAGCAAAGGAACCCGGCCAGTGTCCTCCACATGGCGCGCCCAAGCCAGCGCCTCGTCGAGCGCCTCGAACTGCTTGAACAGCGCCTGAGCCTTGTCGAATGCGTTGACGTCGGGCGAACCCTTCGGGCCGCTGTACACGCGATAGCCCATGTCCATACCTCTTGTGCTCTGAGTGTTGCCGCGCGATGCGCGGCAGTGGTGCCCCCCGTCCCTTCCGTGGTGTGAGCCGATAAAACGCGGCAGCCGCGAGCGCGGTTCCTGTTCCGCCGACAGGTGCGTGCTATCGTCGGGCGGCGACGGAGGAACGGCATGCGGGCGGCTTATTACGAAAGCAACGGCACGGCACGCGAGGTGCTGCGCGTCGGCGATGTCGAAGCGCCGCACGCCGGCCCCGGCGAAGTGCGCGTGAGGCTCGCGACCTCCGGCGTCAACCCATCGGACGTCAAATCGCGCCAAGGGGTCACGCGCAAGATCAACTGGCCGCGCGTCATCCCGCAGAGCGACGGCGCTGGCGAGATCGACGAGGTCGGAGATGGCGTTGCCAAATCGCGTGTCGGTCAACGCGTGTGGATCTGGAACGGGCAATGGAAACGTCCCTTCGGAACCGCCGCCGAATATATCGCGCTGCCGGCGGCCCAGGCCGTGCCGCTGCCAGAGACCGTGAGCTTCGAGGCCGGCGCTTGTCTCGGCATCCCGGCCATGACCGCCTTTCACGCCGTCGCCTCGAGCGGCGCTACGAAGGGCTCGACCTTGCTTATCTCCGGCGGAGCCGGCGCGGTCAGCCAATACGCGATCCAGTTCGCGAAATCGCAAGGCGCCATCGTCATCGCAACCGTCTCGTCGCCGGAAAAGGACGAGGTCGCACGGGAAGCCGGCGCCGATTACACCATCGACTACAAGCACGAGGACGTGGGCGCGCGGGTGATGCAGGTGACGGACAAGCGCGGCGTCGACGCGGTGATCGAGATGGACCTCG
The DNA here is from genome assembly GCA_036264375.1 of Pseudolabrys sp. GTDB lineage: Bacteria > Pseudomonadota > Alphaproteobacteria > Rhizobiales > Xanthobacteraceae > Pseudolabrys. The sequence continues at coordinate 2,500 of DATARB010000378.1, read as the reverse complement.
CCGCCAATGCCAAGCTGTTGCCGAGCGTGCTGCGGCCGAAGGGCAGCGTCATCGTCTATGGCACGACGCCGGAGGCGACGATCCCGGCCGGTTTCTGCCTGGTCAATTCGATCCGGATGCAGTTCCTTTTCGTCTATGAGATCGATGCGGCGGATCGCGGTGCCGCGATCATCGCCATCAGCCGCGCGCTGGCCGGCGGCACGCTGCAGAACCGCGTGGCACAGCCTGTCTATGCGCTTGACGACATCGTCGCCGCGCACGAGGCCGTGGAGCGCGGCACGATCGGGAATGTGGTGGTGAGGATTTGAGTGTGCCGGTGGAGGGCACGCCCCTCTCCCCCGTCACGGCGGGGCTTGTCCCGGCCATGACGAAAGCTCTACGGCGCCACCTCGGCATCCGTGAAGCCGGCGGCATCGAGCGCGCGGCGCACGACACCCGAGCGCTTCGCGTCCTCGAGCAGCGCGCTCGCGATCGTCAGCGCCGCCGCGCGGCCCTTCGGCACGGCCACGCTGATGCCGGTCTGCTGAAAATTCCCCGCCAGCACGCGCGCGCCGGGCAGCTTCGGCAACAGCCCTGCAAACGAGTCATGCGATAAGGCGAAGGCATCGCCCTGCCCGGTCCGCGCCATCTCCGTCATCTGATCGACGCTCGGCACCTCCTCGACGGACGCATTCGGCGCGGTGCGGCGGGCGCTGCGCGCCGTCGTGGTGTTGGAGATCGCGACGATGCGCACGCCGGGACGATTCACTTCGTCGATATTTTGGATCGTCGACCCGGCCGGCACGAGATATGTGCTGGCGATCAGGTAATAGGCCGGGCCGAATTCGACCAGCGTCTCGCGCGTGGCGTCGCGCGGCATGAAGGCGACGTCGCAGCCGCCGCTCGCGACCGCCTCGGTGACCTGGCCGGAATTGGAATAGACCTGCAGGTCCAGCGGCAGCTTCAACGCCGCCGCAAATGCGTTCAACAGATCGATGGTGACGCCGCGCACCGCGCCTGTCTCGTCCTTGATGGCGAAGAAGGCCGATGGCGCCGGCGAGGTCACGATGCCGCCGCGCAAGGAGCCGGTGGGTGCGAGTTGCTTGAGATCGTCAGGACTGGTCATGGGCGGCGTCTAGCATGCGGCGCGCGGGCGTGTCACGAGCCACTAAAACTTCTCCACCCAGGGCCGCAGCTCGAGCTCCTGCGTCCAGGCGCTGCGCGGCTGCCGCAGCACATGCATGTAGCTCGCGGCGATCGCATCGGGATCGAGCAGTGATTCCGGCTGGTCGGCATGCTCGGCGCGGCGCGCACTCTTGATGCCGCCGTCGATCACAAAGTGCGCGACATGAATGCCGCGCGGCGAGAGCTCGCGGGCCATGCTCTGCGCCAGGCCGCGCAGTGCGAACTTGCCCATGGCGAAAGGCGCCGACTGCGCATAACCCTTCACGCTGGCCGACGCGCCGGTGAACAGGATTGCGCCGCGCCCCTGCGGCAGCATGCGGCGCGCCGCCGCCTGCCCCACCAGGAATCCGCCGTAGGCGGTAATGGCGATGGACTTCTCCACCTCGACCGGATCGAGATCGAGGAAGGGTCCACGCGTGCGATAGCTGGCGTTGTAGACGACAACATCCGGCGTCGCCCCCGCGGCGTCCAGATCGGCAAACAGTTTGTCGACCTCCTCGCGTTTGGCGGCATCGCAATTATAGGCGTTGGCGCCGGTCGCCTTGACGAACTCGTCGAGCTTCGCCGCCGAGCGCGCCGCCAGCGCGACGCTCATGCCCTCCTTGGCGAACACGCGCGCGAGCGAGGCGGAAAGGCCGGACCCGGCGCCGACGATGAGGGCGGAGGTGTAGGTCATGAGGGGTTTCTACGGATCAAGGTTTGAACTCTACATCAATGCCGACACCCTGCCGAACGACGGCCAGAATCTCGAACTGATCCTTCTCTTCTTCGGTATCGCAGAATGCGTTGAGCGAGAAACGCGCTTCTGCGATTGCCTCCTCCGGAGTCGCACTGCCAAAGACAGACATGCAATCTCGGATTCCATCATGGATGTACATATAAAAGATATCCCAATCCGGACCAGGTCGTTTCACGATTTCTTCGGTCATAGCTCAGTCTAACACAAGTCGAAGATTGTAGGGTGGGCTAAGCGAAGCGAGCCCACGCGAACCTAACAAATTCGGACGGGCACGGCGCGTGCCGCGCCTTTGCCCACCCTACGTACTTCATCACCTAGCTCCACGGTTGTGAAGCATGGCATGCTCCTTGCTGCCACGTTCGCACATCAACCCGCCATCCTGAAGGAGTATCAATGTTCACACGCCTGGTCATCGCCGCGACGCTACTCGCCGGAATTGCCGCCTCGCCCGCATCGGCGCAGCAGTTTGAAAAGAAAAATCACACTTACAGCAAGTTCGCGAACGGCGCCTTTTCGGAAGCCGCAACCGTGACCGGCCCGGCGAAGATGATCTACCTTGCCGGCATCGGCTCGGAAGACCCCGACGACGGCTCAGTC
>DATARB010000372.1:0-13041 GCA_036264375.1 Pseudolabrys sp. | reverse complement strand
CGGCGGCGGCGACCTCGAGCGCGCGCTTGGCGCTCTCCTGGCCTTTGATGTCGGCGAGGTCGAGCGGCACGGCATCGATCTCGCGCACCTTCGGCTGTGGGCGCGAGAGCACCTGCGTGCCCTTGAAATGATTGGCGAGCTGAATGAGCGATTGCGCGGCGGCGATCTCGATCTCGGGGCTGGCCCAGGCCGCTTCCGGCCCGCAGGCCGCCGGGCAGATGAGCCCCTGCCCGCGCGCATTGGCGCCGATGGCCGCCGGCAGCACGCCGGCCACGGGTGCGATCGAGCCGTCGAGGCCGAGTTCGCCGAGCACGGTGAAGCCGGCGATGGCGTCCTGCGGCACCGCGCCGATCGCGGCCATCAGGCCAAGTGCGATGGGCAGATCGTAATGGCTGCCCTCCTTGGGCAGGTCGGCCGGCGCCAGATTGACCGTGATGCGGCGCGCCGGCAGGGCCAGGCCCGACGCGACGAGCGCAGCGCGCACGCGCTGTTTGGCTTCCGACACGGCCTTGTCGGGCAGTCCGACGATGTTGAAAGCAGGGAGCCCGGGCGCGACCTGCACCTGCACGTCCACGGCGCGGGCCTCGATGCCCTCGAACGCCACAGTGGTGACCCGCTGGACCATGCCCCTCGCCCCAATGCTCGCTATAGTAGTATCAGAAGTTGTGGAGCACGACAAGAACATTTGCAGAACAAAATAAGTCGGCTACAGTGGTGCCCACCCACCTCAGGACGGACGCACGCCCATGATCGACCGCAAAGCAATGGAAACCGAGCTGCACCAGGCGCGCATGGCGCGGCTGGATGCCGAGGCCGCCAATTCGGACGTCGAGGAGTTGATCTGGGAGCTGCAGCACGTGCAGCTCGGCCGCCAGCGGATCGTGTTCTCGATCGCCGGCTTCGAGCAGGCGCCGGTTGCCGGCTACTGAGCGCGATCAGTGTCCCTTCGCCGCGATCCGATCGATCGCCTGGCGGTAGAGCTGGTCGAGACCGAACCGAGGCCGGAAACCATCGCGCTTGAGCTTGTCCGCCGCGAACACCATTCGTCCGAACGGGTAGCGGACAGGCAGGGTGCGAAACCGGGCAAAGGTCACGAGGGCGTCGGCAAGCACCGGCGCGGGCCGCACGTCATATTCGCTGTGCCCCGTGCTTGCGCGCAGCTTACGCAAGATCGCTTCAAACGAGGACTCGGGGAAATCGTCCTCGGCGACATTATAGACGCTCACGCCCGCCAGTCGCTCATTGCGCAACAGCGCCCGTTCCACCGACCAGACGATCGCCTGCGCCACGTCGGCGATGAAGACGTGATGCGCGTGACGCCGGGGCGTGAGGCTTTTGCGCATCAGACTGAACCCGCCGAGGTTCACCACGTCGTCGATATCCACGACCATCGTCGGGCGAAGAATGACATATTCGACGGCGCGCGCTTCCTCGCGGATCGCGATCTCTCCCAAGAGCTTGGTCCGCCCCTACATCCGCAGGAAGTCGGGCGCGGCATATTCGCTTTTGATGTCTTTGTCCGGCGTCAGCGTGGGGCTTTCCTCGGTGACGATCCGCGATGCGCTGTTGCCGTAGACCGAGGCTGAGCTTGTGTAGCAGAACACCGCAACTTTGGCCCGTTCGCTTGCGCGTGCCAGCGCGCGCGTGGCCTCGACGTTGACGCGCTGCATGCGGGAGCTGTCGGCAATCTCCGCCGCCAGATGAATAACGGCGTCGCAACCATGAAGCTCGCTGTCGAAGTCGATCGAATTGGCGAAATCCTTGACGCGCCATTCGACGCCTTCGGAGGCGTCGCCGCCGGCACGTTGCCTCGACGTCATGGCCCGCACGTTGAAGCCGCGTTGCAGCAATTCCTTGACCACGTGCTTGCCGATCTTGCCGGAGGCTCCGGTGACCAGAACCAGACGCCCACTCGCCCGTGTCTCAATGGCGTTACTCATGGTTACGCATCCGCTAACACCGGCAAGGGGCACTCAGTCAGCCACGCCGCGAGATACATGATCGCATTGGTGCAAACGGTAAAATGCCGCGCCTTGAGCATGTCCGCGGCCCTGATCGCCAGCGCGACGATCATCTGCGTTGGATTGGCGTGTCCGGCGGTTGGAAACACGGAGCTGCCGACGACATAGAGCCCGTCCACGCCGTGCACCTGGCAGTGCGCATTGACGACGCCCTTCGCCGGATCGTTCGACATTCTCGTTGCCCCGGTCGGATGGCCGATGTCAATAAAATCCGGCGGAAGCGGGTCCTTGTTGGTCACCCACGTATAGAGCTTGGGCGGCGCGTAGCCCAGCCGCGTGACCTCCGATGCGACGAGCTCGGCTGTCCGGCGGATGCTGCGCTCCTCCGCCTTGTTGACCTTCCACGCGATGCGCGACAGCGGCATGCCGAAACGGTCTTTGCGATTCGATAGCGTGAGACGGCTGTCGGGATCCGGAACCTGCTCCGTCATGCAGCTCAGAATGATCGCCTTCAACCGGCGGGCCAATCCGCGCCTGCGAACGGCGAGATCGAACGCGCCCTTCACCAGCATGTCCGCTTGTGTGATGACGGCGCGGAAATCCTTTACGGAGCGCGATTCGCCGCGGACGATCCGGGTGACGGCGCGCCAGGGATCGTCCTCGAGCACGTCTTCGTCCAGCCAGGCCGCGCAGTTCAGCAGGCCCTCTTCGCGTTGAACGGCCGGACTGAGGCGGAAGCCGTGCCGGAAGCGATACCTGCGCGCGCCGCTCGTCACATGGTGCAGGCCGAAGCGGCGCAGGATCTCCGGCGATTTCACATCGAAGGACCCGACTTCGCCGCGCGGATGATCCATGAGGAAACGTCCGACCAGATCGCGCCTGTTGCCGACACCGTTTGGCTCGACCTTGTTCGAGCAGAGAAGCAGGCGGGCATTTTCGATGCCGCCGCCGCAGAGCACCACGGTTCGCGCTTTGACCGTGTGCCGTTTTCCGTCGAGCGACATCGCGTCGACCGACTCGATCGCGCGGCCGTTCGCGCTGACGTTGAGATGGACGGCCGTGGCATTCGTGATCAGGCGCACATTGGCCGGCAGATTCGCCACGAGCTCCGGCCCGAACCGCATGATGTCGAGCCGGTTCTCGTGCGCCTGGCTGTATTGCCAGAAAAACGGCGTGAGCAGCTTCTCGTTCAACGACGTCTGCGGCATCGCGTGCTTGGCGACCGCCCAGAAGCTATCGTCCGTGTAATCGGCGCCGACTCCGAGGCCGACATAGCGGGTTGTGCGCAAGAGATACGGGCGCAGCTCATCGAGCCCGAACGGCCAGCCGGAATAGGGAACCCACGGGCGTTCCTCGAAGTCGATGTCATCGAACGGCCCGCAGCGGCCCGCCCATGTATGGGAACTGCCGCCGACAATTCTGTTTCGCAGCAGCCATTGATCGAGTTCGCGCGGCCAGCCGACGTTCTCGATATCGTTCAATCCATCGACGAGGGGCTGACGCTCCATGCCGCCGCTTTCGAGCAGGATCACCTGCGCCGGGCTATGCGCCAGTTCTCGCGCGATCGTCGCCCCGGCGGGCCCGCTGCCGACGATGCAGATATCGCAGGTGAGATTCGCCCACGGAGACAAGGTGTGAAGATCGGCTGTCGGCAAAGGAGATCTCCCTTCATGAGCGCCGCTATCGCTGCCGTGCAGCGTGACGACGGACTGAGGGGCCTCGCGCCAGACGAGAGAACGTGTTGATCGGCGGTCGCTCCCCAACCGAGCGGGCCAAGCCTGCAAGATCGGAGTGAGCCTGCCGAGACCGTGCGGTAGCAACAAGTACCGCTCGGGATATCTGAAGGATTACCCATTTGGGACGAGGGCTGGTTCGAGCATCACCCAGTTACTGATCGCGGAGCAGTCCGGCCATGGAGGCGGTCAAGACCGCACAGGCGCTGCGGCGTCCAACGCGCGTCACGCCCCCGCGCGGAGACAACGCACGCATTGCGCCGAGCACCTTGCGCCGGCGCGCGCCGCTCGAAGCGCCAAGGGACGAGTCGATCGGCATGGACGGGCTTTGATGCGACGCGGCTTTCTGCATGACATCGATGCAGACTTGGCCATAGGCGAACACATATTGCGCGTTAAATTCAATGCGTTCGGCACGATGCTTTATTCGCTTCACTGATCTCAGATATCAACGGAATTCATGCAATGATTTCCAACGCACTCGCCGCAACTCTCAGCCGCCGCAAAGTCCACTACGGATGGGTGGTCGTCGGCGCGACGTTCTTCACCATGCTGGTGACGGCGGCGGCGATGGGCGCGCCCGGCGTGCTCATCCTGCCGCTCGAAAAGGAATTCGGCTGGACGACGTCGCACATTTCGGCGGCGCTGGCGGTGCGGCTCATTCTCTTCGGGTTGCTCGGGCCGTTCGCCGCGGCCTTCATGAATCGCTTCGGCGTGCGACGGGTGATCGTCGTCGCGCTGGCGCTGATCTGCTCAGGCTTCCTCGGCTCGCTGGGGATGACGCAGCTTTGGCAGTTGATGCTGTGCTGGGGGCTCGTCATCGGCGTCGGCACCGGGCTGACCGCCATGGTCCTTGCCGCGACGGTCGCGACGCGGTGGTTCGCGCACCGGCGCGGGCTGGTGATGGGGATGCTGGCGGCGAGCTCCGCCACCGGCCAGCTGCTGTTCCTGCCGCTCTTCGCCGAATTGACGACGCGTTATGGCTGGCGTGTCGCGCTGCTTTTCATTTGCGGCCTCTTGGTGCTGACGGCCTTGGTGGTGCTCGCTTTGATGCGCGACCGTCCGGCCGATCTCAATCTCCCGCTCTATGGCGAGACGGCCATCACACCCGCGCCGGCGGCGGGACAGGGCCTCGGCTCGCTCTTGATGTCGCCGATCGGCGTGCTCAAGGAAGTCTCGCGCACGGGGGTGTTCTGGATCCTGTTCGCGACCTTCTTCATCTGCGGCTGCAGCACCAACGGCCTGATCCAGACGCATTTCGTCACGCTATGCGGCGACTACGGCCTTGCAGCCGTGGCGGCTGCCGGCGTGCTGGCGATGATGGGCATGTTCGATCTCGCCGGCACCATCGGCTCCGGCTGGCTGTCCGACCGCTTCGACAGCCGCAAGCTGCTGTTCTGGTATTATGGCTTGCGTGGCCTCTCGCTGCTCTATCTGCCGTTCACGACCTTCACGTTCTACGGCCTGTCGCTGTTCGCGGTGTTCTACGGGCTGGATTGGCTCGCGACCGTGCCGCCAACGTTGAAGCTCACCGCCGATCGCTTCGGCCGCGAGAAGGCGGGGCTCGTGTTTGGCTGGATCTTTGCCGGTCATCAGCTCGGCGCGGCCTTCGCCGCCTACGGCGCCGGTTTCACACGCACCGAGTTCTCGACCTATCTTCCGGCGTTCTTCATGGCCGGCGCGCTGTGCATCGTCGCGGCGCTGCTGGCCATCTCGATCGGCCGCTCGCCGCTGGCGGGTAAAACAAGCGCCGTACCGGAGCCCGCGCGGTAGCGTCGCGCCTGCGTCTCGGCCATAATCCCGGTTGCCGCTCACATGAGCCGAAGCGGCAGCCGGGAGGACGCGCGTGACCACCCGCTTTGTCCAGGCGACCGCCGCAGTGCTGATCGCGGCCCTGCCGCCGCCACTGCTGTTCGCGCAGAACGCACCGCAGAGCGCATCGTTTTGGACTGTGCCGGAGATCGGCGCCTTGCCGCGCGATGCGCATGGCATGCAGGTGCGCGAAGGCCGCGACCTGATCACGGCCACCTATGCGCATATCGGCCCGAACGTGGCCGATGCTTCGAAGCGCTATGCCGGCAACAATCTTGCCTGCAGCAATTGCCATCTGCAGGCCGGCACGAAGAAGTTCGGCTTCCCCCTTTTCGGGCTGTGGGGCGACTTCCCCAAGTACAGCGCGCGCACTGGCACGGAGATCACCATCGAGGAGCGGATCAATGCCTGCATGACGCGCAGCATGAACGGGCGCGCAATGCCGGACGATGCGCCCGAGATGCAAGCCATGGTCGCGTACATCAAGTTCCTCAGCACCGGGGTGCCGGCGGGTCAACAACTGCCGGGGATGGGGAGCGGCCACATGCGCGAGCTCAAGCGCGTCGCCGAACCAAGGCGCGGCCAAACGATTTACACGCGCGTATGCGCGGGCTGTCACAACACTGACGGCTCGGGGATTCGCAACAGCGCATCCGGGACCGATCTCGGCTACCTGATGCCTCCGCTGTGGGGGCCCGACAGCTTCAACGACGGCGCCGGCTCGGCGCGCATCTCCACGATGGCCAACTTCGTGCACTTCAACATGCCGCACGGCACCGACTATCTGAATCCGCAATTGAGCGTCGAAGACGCCTGGGACGTCGCGGCCTATGTGGAGTCACAGAAGCGGCCGCACAAAGCGGGCCTCGACAAAGATTTTCCCGATCTGCTGCTCAAGCCGATTGATGCGCCCTACGGGCCCTATGCCGATAAGTTCAGCGAGCGGCAGCACAAATACGGACCCTTCGCGCCGATCCACGCGGCGATCGAAAAGCTCAAGCGCGAGGGCAAGCCGGCAACGCCTCACCAATAGCGGCCGGTGCCGCCGATGATGACGGTGATGACGCCGAGGGTCAGATTGATGGCGACCAGCATGCGGATCTGATGGAGGGCCTTGGCCGCGTCGGGAAAGGCGCCGCGGTCGACCGCGGTGCGGAAGCGTTTCCAGGGCGCGAAAAAGAGGTGCAGGTACAGCAGCATCATGATGATGCCGATGCCCATCATCAGGTTCACGTAGAGCGGCAGGTTCGCCATGCCGCCGTACATCTGGAAGATCATCGCAAAGCCGGTCGCCAGCAGCGCGACGACGCTCACGCCAACCCACGGCAGGAAGCGCGCGAAGACCCGGCGCCAGAGCGGCAGCCGCATCGGCGGATCGAGCGGGCCCGCGGCCGGGCGCAGGATCATATAGGCGAAGGCCATGCCCCCCACCCAAAACACGGCGGCGACGAGGTGGATGGCCAAGGATACGATCAGCGACGCGGGCATGTGACGGCCCTCCGTTAGGGGTGGGTATGACTGTCCGCAAAGTTCATGCGGCGCTCAAGATCAATCGCATTCCCCACATCCGGCCGCAGCATCGTACCCTCTCTGGTTGCGCAACCAATAGATGTTCATCCCGAAACAAGCTATCTTCGGGCGTGGTTCAGCGGGCTAATGGGGGGAACACATGGCTAATATAGATGTCGATCAGAAGACTCCTGTCGAAATTCCACCTCCGGCGAATGTAAACGGCAAGTCTACGAACGGCGCCGGAGGCCATTCCGATGAAGCCAAGCCTACCGACACGACTGTCGGAAGTTTCAAGATCGGCGATGTCGATGGCGCAGGCCGTGTGATCCACGATATCTATTTCAAGCGCACGACCTACGTCATCTATTGCACGATTAGAGGCACCGAAAAGCAGGTCCTTGTCCAATATGCCGACGATCCTGCGGTTGCCACGACACAAATCGCAGCCCTCGCCGAGCTCATTCCATTGCGAAACCGCCTTCAATCCCTTCTCGCTGACATTCCGAAGCCAGACCAATACTACGCGCAGATCGCGGAAGCTCTTCGCCTTAGCCTTAAAGGCACGCTCGACATCGCCAAGCAGGCACTGACCGACGCCATTGCCGAGGTGCAAAACCTGCGCGCGAGCGCCGGGCGCAACATCTATATCAACCAGGCCGGTCCGATTGCAGCCGCCGTCGCGGCTGCCCTCCTGATCGTATCCGCAATCTTCCTCTTCTTCGGAAACGCGCAGTTCGCAAAGGCATGGTCGCCTCTGGCACACCTGTTGATCGCCTCGGGCGCGGGCGCGCTCGGTGCGCTCTTATCAATCGCGATTTCGGTGCGCACGCGTACCGTCGCTACCGACGGCGACGACCTCAGCATCCGCATCGATGCGGGCCTCAGAGTCCTGATTGGCGTCCTCTCCGCTGCCGTGTTGTACCTGATCCTTGGAACGGGCGTGATGTCCCAGATCAAGGTCGGCGAGATGACGTTCAATCCGGGCGCGATCGTTTGGCAATTGGCCCTCTTGTTGGGCTTTGCCGCCGGATTCCTGGAACGCCTGGTGCCGGACCTGCTGGAGAAGAAAACGACGTAAGAGCTGATCGAGACCTCAGCGCCGCTTTGCCGCGATCTTTCCGCGATTCGTCGTGTGCTGCATCATGGGCCGGATGGCACTTTCGGTGCCATTATTATCGCCGCCATCATGCAGCCGCGACGATTGCGGGACATTCCCCCATTGATCTTATCGGAAATTGTGAGGATCATTGCACGGCGCAACCGTAACAAGGTGCGACCATGCTCATCCGGATGCCGATCGTTTTCGGGATGGCGCTTTTCGTGGCGTATGCTGCACCTGCGTCCGGGCAGGAGCTCAAGCTTTGGAAGCATGGGATCATCGAGCCGAAAGGCGACGCCGGATTTTCCGTCATGGTGAGCCGGAACGGTTTCGCCGAGAAACATGGCCTCAAGGTTGAAATCGTCACGCTCAAGAATGGCGCGACCGCCCACAAGGCGCTGCTTGCCGGTGAACTCGACAGCATCGAATCGAGTCCGGGCGCCGCTATTCTCGCCGGCGCGCACGGAGCCGACATCAAGATCGTCGGATGCGACTGGCCGGGTGTTCCGCACGGGCTGATGGTGCGCTCCACCATCAACAAAGTCGAAGACCTCAAGGGCAAGACGATCGCGGTCGCGGCGCCGGGCTCGCTGCCAAATTTGTTGATCAACGCGATCCTGGAGAAATCCGGCGTACCGCAGTCCGATGTCCGCTTCGCCAACCTCGGCAGCGACCTGGAACGCTACAAGGCCCTTCTGGCGGGTGTCGCCGACGCCGGTATCGTCGCCGCGGAATTCACCGCGGTTGCGCCAAAAGACCTGAAAATGCTGACCGCCGGCCGGGACGCGTTGCCCGAGTATGTGCGGCTGTGCCTGACCATGACCGGCAAGGTGATCGCATCGCGGCGGACGGACGCCATCGCATTTGTTGCGGCAGAAATGGACGCCCTGCACTATGCGATGACGCATCGTGATGACACGATCGCGGCGACGCAGGCCGTGGTTCATTCCAAGCCCGACGATCCGCGGCCTGCCTATGTCTACGACGACACCGTCAAGGGTGGTGCGGTCGATCCGAATATCAGCTTGCCGATGGACAAGCTGAATTGGCTGCAAAGCGTGCTGCTGAAAGCCGGGAACCTGAAAACCCCGATCGACCTCGCCTTGATAACCTCGCCCGATATCCGCGACGCGGCGGCGAAGCTGGCCGGACCGGCGCATTAGGACGTTGCCATCTGCAATGACTTAATGGTTGTCATGGCCGGGCTTGTCCCGGCCATCCCGCTTGGGAGGGTAAGGCCTTGCCTTCCTAAACGGGATGCCCGGCACAAGCCCGGGCATGACAGGGAAGAGTTGTCTCAACCCTATCGCTGGCTACACCTTCACCGAGGCCATGATGCCGGCGGGAAAAATCTCCTCCGGCTTCGCCAGCCGGTGCGCGATGCCCTGCTCGTAGGTGTAGCGCAGGAACAGTTCGAGCGTCGGCCGGTTCGCCTCGATGCCGAAGGGAAACAGCTCGCCGCCGAACATGTCCCGCATGCGGGTGGCGTAGTTCGTCAGCCACGGCACCGGATAACGCGACACCGCCGGATCGAGGATGCGCTCGAGGCTGCGGCGCTTCGATTCTTCGAAGGCATTGTAGAGATTGCGCGCGATCCACGGATTGTCGGCGAGGATCTCCTTACGCAATGCGATGATGTGCATGATCGGATAGACGCGCGTGCCTTCGTAGTAGCGATGCTCCATCGCCTCGAAGTCGGGAAACAGCCGCACGACATCCGGATGCTTGTCGAGGAAGGAGCGCGGCGGGCGCGCGATCATCACGCAGTCGAGTTCGCCCGAGGCGATCATGCCGCTCAGGGTCTTCTCCGGCATCGGCGTGAGCGACACGCCTTTCGGCAAATTGAGCTCGACCTTCTCGATGCGCCCGGCCTCGTTGGTGCCGGCCTGCACCCATTCGATGTCGGAGAGCGGCACGCCGCCTTCATGCGAGAGCCAGCCGCGCGTATAGACGGCGGCGGTGTGCGCCCATTCCGGCACGCCGATGCGCTTGCCGCGCAGGTCCTGCGGGCTTTGGATGTTCTTCTTCTTGTTCACATAGAACGAGGCGAAACGGAACAGCCGCGACGCGACGATCGGCAGGCCAATGATGTCGGAATTCTCGCGTGTCACCTGCGCCGTGAACTTGGCGAAGGAAAGCTCGGAGACGTGCCATTCGCGATTGAAGGTGAAGCGGGAGAAGATTTCGTGATGGCCGAGAGTCAACCACGTCGGGTCGATGCCCTCGGCCCGCACCAGGCCGAGGCGGAAGTCGCGGAAGTGATCGTAATCAGTCGTCGCGATCGTCAGCTTCACACTCATGTTTCATCCCGTTTTACGTTTCTTCTCGATCTTGTCCCAGATCAGCGCCGCGATGTCCGGGCCGCCGAGGTTCTTGATGGCGCGGATGCCTGTCGGCGACGTGACGTTGATTTCGGTGATGAAGTCACCGATGACGTCGATGCCGACGAACAAGAGGCCGCGCTCGCGCAGCGCCGGCCCGAGCCGCTTGCAGATCTCGCGCTCACGCGGCGTGAGGTCGGTCGCCGCCGGCGAGCCGCCGCGCACCATGTTGGAGCGCAGATCGTCGGCCGCCGGGATGCGGTTGACCGCGCCGGCATAGTCGCCGTCGACCAGGATGATGCGCTTGTCGCCGTCCTTCACGGCGGGAAGATATTTCTGGATCACCCAGGGTTCGCGGAAGGTGACCGTGAACATGTCGTAGAGCGAGCCGAAATTCAGATCGTCGCGGGTAATGCGGAACACCGCGCCGCCCCCGTGGCCGTAAAGCGGCTTCATCACGATGTCGCTGTGCTCGGCGCGGAACGCTTTGATCTCGTTGAGGTCGCGGGTGATCAGTGTCGGCGGCATCAGGTCGGCGAATTCGGTGACGAAGACCTTCTCCGGCGCGTTGCGCACGCTGGCCGGATCATTGACCACCAGCGTCCTGGGATGGATGCGCTCGAGCAGATGGGTCGTCGTCACATAGGCCAGATCGAAGGGCGGGTCCTGCCGCAGCAGCACGACGTCGAAATCCGCCAGCGCGACCCGCTTCGGTGCAGCAAGCGTGAAGTGGTCGCCGGCCTGGTCGCGTACGGTCAGCGCCTCGGCCGTGGTGAACACATTCCCGTTCAGCAATGCCAGCCGGTCCGGCGTGTAATAGCTGAGCGCGTGCCCCCGCTTTTGCGCCTCCAGCAGCAGGGCGAAGGTCGAATCGCCCTTGATATTGATCCGCTGGATCGGATCCATCTGCACTGCGACGTTCAAGCTCATAGCGGGGACCTTGTTCGACTTTAGAAACCGGGGGCAGCTGGGGGCGTTAAGGCAAACAAAGCCTTAACACATTGCCGCCACTATAGCCCAAAAGGGATTTCCCATTGCCGGGGTGGGGCCACGTCGTGACGCTGCCGAAACTTTCCATTGCTGCCAAGCTCTATGCGATCTTCGCTTTGATGGCCACCATCACGGTCGCCCTCTCGGTGGTCGCCGTGTCAAATGCGCGTCATCATCAGGCGCTCACCGACGACTTCGAATCGGCGAATACCGGAACCTGGAACGTCGAGCGGGTGAACGGGCTGATCTATGCGGTGGTGATGGAGTCGCGCGGCGTCTACATGGCGCGCGACCTCAAGGAATCGAAGCCCTATTCCGACGGCATCCGCAAGTTCAGCGCACAGATCGCAGAGCTGATCGAGAGCTGGAAGCCGTTTGTGCGCACGGACGACGCCGTGCTGTTCGACCAGTTCTCCCAGCGGATCGCGCAGTTCATCGCATTCCGTGCCGAGCTGGCGCGCCTCGGCGACGAAGTGAGCCCCGCTGCCGGGCGCGAATGGGGTGATAACGAAGCCAACCGCAGCCTGCGCAAGGCTCTCAATTCCGATCTCGAGGCGCTGGCGCAGCTCTACCAAAAGCGCGCGCGTAGCGTCTACGCGCAGATCAACAGCGGCATCGACAGCAATGCCCTATGGCTGAGCGTGCTGGCTGCTATCGCCACTCTGCTCGGCATTATCGGCGCGATCATCATGGGCCGCAGCGTGGTCAAGCCGCTCGCCGCCATCAGTCAGGTGACTGCGGCGGTCGCCAGCGGCGATGCCAAGGTCGTCATTCCGTTCAGCGAACGTCACGACGAGATCGGCGCTTTGGCGCGCGCGATCGGCATTTTCCAGGAGGCGATGCGGACCAATGTCGCGCTCAACCGCACCGTCATAGACGATGCGGATGCCCGCGCGGCGCGCCAGCAGCAGATGTCGGCGGAGATCGCACGCTTCTCGGCGGAGGTCGAGGCGACGCTGTCGGAGCTGGGGCGGATTTCCGATCAGATGCTCGATGCGTCTCGCCAGCTCTCCGGCGCGGCCGACGATGCGTCGGCGAAGACGGCGCGCGCGGAATCCGCTTCGTCCGAAGCGTCCAGCAACGTCCGCGATATCGCCTCTGCCGCCGACGAATTGTCGGCCTCGGTGAACGAGATCGACCGGCAGGTCGCGCAATCGACCGAAATCGCCACCAAGGCGGTGAACGAGGTGGAAGCGACCAACGGCGCGGTCAAGGAGCTCGACGAGGCCGCGGCGCGCATCGGCGACGTGGTCAAGCTGATCACCGACATCGCCGAGCAGACGAACCTGCTCGCGCTCAACGCGACGATCGAAGCGGCGCGCGCGGGCGAGGCCGGACGCGGCTTCGCGGTGGTCGCGGGCGAAGTGAAGGCGCTCGCCGGCCAGACCAGCCGCGCCACCGAAGAGATCGGCGCGCAGATCACCGGTATGCAGCGCGCGACGCAGCGCTCGATCGAGGCGATCACGGCAATCGAGCAGACGATCCGCCAGATCGGCTCGATCAGCGGGGCGATCGCCGCCGCCGTGACCGAGCAAGGCGCTGCCACGCAGGAGATCGCGCGCAGCGTCGAGACCGCCGCCAAGCGGACGGCGGAGACGGCTGAAGAGGTCAAT
>DATARB010000337.1:0-4156 GCA_036264375.1 Pseudolabrys sp. | reverse complement strand
CGCCGGGCGCGCAGGTTATCGCCCGCAAGAGCGTTTGCACGCATTGCGCGGTCGGCTGCACCGTCACCGCGGAAGTCGCTAACGGCGTGTGGATCGGCCAGGAGCCAAGTTATGACAGCCCGATCAATCGCGGCTCGCATTGCGCCAAGGGCGCTTCGGTGCGCGAGCTCGTCTCGGGCGAGCGGCGGCTCAAATACCCGCTGAAGCTGGTCAACGGCGAATGGACCCGAATCAACTGGGACCAGGCGATCGACGAAATCGGCGACAAGATGCTCGCGATCCGCGAAAAATCGGGCCCGGACTCGGTGTACTGGCTCGGCTCGGCCAAATTTACCAACGAGGCCGCCTATCTATTCCGCAAGCTCGGCGCTTTCTGGGGCACCAACAACACCGATCACCAGGCGCGCATCTGCCATTCGACGACCGTCACTGGCGTAGCCAACACCTGGGGCTACGGCGCGATGACCAACAGCTTCAACGACATCCGCAATTCAAAGACGCAGATCATCTGGGGCGGCAATCCGGCCGAAGCCCATCCGGTGTCATTGCAGCACCTGCTAGAAGGGGCCGAACTCAACAAGGCTAACGTCATCGTCGTCGACCCGCGCCTGACCCGGACCGCCGCGCATGCGACGGACTACGTGCGGCTGCGGCCGGGAACGGACATCCCGGTGCTCTACGGGATGATGTGGCACATCCTGAAGAACGGCTGGGAGGACAAGGAATTTATCGCTCAGCGCGTCTACGGGTTCGACGACATAAAGAAGGAGATCGAGAAATGGACGCCCGAGGAGGTCGAGCGGGTGTCCGGGGTTCCTGGCGAACAGCTGAAGCGCGTCGCGGAGATGTTCGCGACGCAGAAGCCCTCGACCCTGATCTGGTGCATGGGTCAGACCCAGCACACCGTCGGCACCGCGAATGTGCGCACGAGCTGCATCGCGCTGCTCTTGACCGGCAATGTCGGCAAGCCCGGCACGGGCGCCAACATCTTCCGCGGCCATGACAACGTTCAGGGCGCGACCGATGTCGGGCTCGATATCGTCACCCTGCCGTTTTATTACGGCTTGGCCGAGGGCGCGTGGCGGCATTGGTCACGGGTCTGGGAGGTCGATTACGACGATCTGCAGCCGCGTTTCGATTCGAAGAAGATCATGGAGACTCCGGGCATCCCGCTGACCCGCTGGTTCGATGCGGTCCTCTTGCCCAAAGATCAGGTCGAGCAGAAGGACAATGTGCGGGCGATGTACGTGCAGGGGCACGCCAGCAACAGCATCACGCGCATCCCGGAGTCGATGAAGGCGCTGCAGAAGATCGAGCTGCTAGTCGTTGCCGATCCGCATCCGACGACCTGGGCGTCGCTGGCGCTCGAAGCCGGGCGCAAGGACAACATGTATCTGCTGCCGGCCTGCACCAGCTTCGAGGGGAAGGGATCGCGCGTCGCCTCGAACCGCTCGCTCCAGTGGGGCGAGCAGATCGTCAAGCCGATCTTCGAGTCGAAGGACGACCTCGAAATCATCTATCGGATGGCAGCGAAGCTCGGCTTCGCCGACAAAATGTTCAAGAAGATCAAGGTCGAGAACAACCTGCCGGCCGCCGAGGACGTGCTGCGCGAGATGAACCGCGGCAGCTGGTCGACCGGGTATTGTGGCCAGTCACCGGAGCGCCTCAAGCTGCACATGGCGCACCAGCAGGATTTCGATCTGGTGACGATGCGGGCGAAGGACGGGCCGTGCAAGGGCGATTATTACGGCCTGCCGTGGCCGTGCTGGGGCAGCCCCGAGCTCAAGCATCCGGGGACGCCGCTCCTCTACAACACGAATCTGCACGTGATGGACGGCGGCGGCACGTTCCGCGCCCGCTTCGGCGTCGAGCGCGACGGTGTCAATTTGCTGGCCGAAGGCTCCTACTCGCAGGGATCCGAGATCAAGGACGGCTATCCCGAATTCACTTTCGCGGTGCTGAAGAAGCTCGGCTGGGACGGCGATCTGACACCCGACGAGCTCGCGACGATCCAGCGCGTCGCCGGCAGCGACGAGAAGATGGGCACGGTATCGTGGTCGACCGATCTTTCGGGAGGCATCCAGCGGGTCGCGATGAAGCACGGCTGCGTGCCGTACGGCAACGCCAAGGCGCGGATGAACGCGTTCGGATTGCCCGATCCGATCCCGACGCATCGGGAGCCGATCTACACACCACGCGTCGATCTCGTCGCGAAATATCCGACGCTGCCGGATGCGAAGCAGTTCCGCTTGCCGAATATCGGCTTCTCGGCGCAGAAGGCCGCCGTGGAGAAGGGGGTAGCAAAAGAGTTTCCGCTGATTCTGAGTTCCGGCCGGCTCGTCGAATACGAGGGCGGCGGCGAGGAGACGCGCTCCAACAAGTGGCTCGCTGAGTTGCAGCAGGACATGTTCATCGAGATCAATCCGGCCGACGCGCAGGACCGCGGCATCAAGGACGGTGCGTGGGTCTGGGTGACTGGCGCCGAGAACGGTTCCAAGGCCAAGGTGAAGGCGCTCGTGACGGTGCGCGTCGGCAAGGGCGTCGCGTGGATGCCGTACCATTTCGGCGGCTGGTTCGGCGGCGCCGATCTGCGCAGCCGATACCCGCAGGGAACCGACCCCATCGTGCTCGGCGAGAGCGCCAATACGATTACGACCTATGGCTACGATCCCGCGACCGGGATGCAGGAGCCGAAGGTCACGTTGTGCCAGATCAAGGCGGCGTGAGGGAGAGAACCCGATGGCCCGAATGAAATTTCTCTGCGACGCCGACCGCTGCATCGAATGCAACGCCTGCGTCACCGCCTGCAAAAACGAGAACGAGGTACCGTGGGGCATCAATCGGCGGCGCGTCGTCACGATCAATGACGGCGAACCCGGCGAGCGCTCGGTGTCGATGGCCTGCATGCATTGCACCGACGCGCCCTGCCAGGCGGTGTGCCCGGTCGATGCCTTCTACACAACGGCGGACGGGGTCGTGCTGTTTTCCAAGGACATCTGCATCGGCTGCGGCTACTGCTTCTACGCCTGCCCGTTCGGCGCGCCGCAATACCCGCAGGTCGGCAATTTCGGGACTCGCGGCAAGATGGACAAATGCACCTATTGCGCCGGCGGACCGGAGCCGGACGGCAGCGCCGCCGAATACGAGAAATACGGCGCCAACCGCCTCGCCGAAGGCAAATTGCCGCTCTGCGCCGAGATGTGCTCGACGAAGTCGCTGCTGGCCGGCGACGGCGAGGTCATCGCCGAGATCTATAACGAGCGCGTGGCGAAGCGCGGTTACGGTTCGGGCGCCTGGGGGTGGAAGACGGCGTATCGGGAAAGCACGACATCCTAGCCCTCGGGCGCCACGGGACGGCCAAAAACAAGGTGAGCGGGAGTCTCGGCATGAGGGCGCTGGTCGCGAAAATTCGCAACGTACTCAGCGCATTTGCGCTCGTCGCGCTGACGCTGTCGGTGTATCCGAGTCTCGCGCAGCAGCCGAATTCGGTCGATCCGAACGCGAGCGCCGTCAAGGAAGATCAGCTGCTGCAGCGCTTCAAGACGATCCAGGGCCGCGGCACCATCCCCGACACCAAATCCTACACGATCGAGCAGCCGGCCGGCCGCGATTGGCAGCATTTTCACGAGGTGACACTGCGCGTCATCGGTGGGGTCGCGATCATCGGGTTCCTGGCATTGCTCGTGATCTTTTACTTGGCACGCGGCATGGTGCGCATCGAGAGCGGCCGTTCGGGGCGCACGATCGTGCGCTTCAATGCCGCCGAACGCTTTGTGCATTGGATGACCGCGACTTGCTTCGTGATCCTCGCGCTGTCCGGGCTTAACGTCACCTTCGGCAGACCGTTGCTGCTGCCGCTGATGACCCCCGAGGCCTTCACGGCATGGTCGGAATGGGCGAAGTACGCCCATAATTATCTCAGCTTCCCGTTCACGCTCGGCGTCGTCGTGATCTTCCTGATGTGGCTCGGCGGTAATATTCCCAACCGGGTGGATGTGCAGTGGTTAAAGCGCGGCGGCGGCATCGTCGGGCACGACCATCCGCCGGCCGAGCGCTTCAACGCCGGCCAGAAGATGATCTACTGGATTGTCGTGCTCGGCGGGGCGGCGATGGCGGTCAGCGGCTATGTGCTGATCTTCCCGTTTTATGGGACCTC
>DATARB010000291.1:0-4772 GCA_036264375.1 Pseudolabrys sp. | reverse complement strand
GCGGCTTCCGCCGTATCGACATTGCCGAGCAGCACGCTTTCCGTGAGCTCGATCTCGAGCCGGGCCGGATCGAACTGAGTTTCGGCGAGCGTGCGCTCCACCACATCGACGAAGTCGGCGCGGCGGAATTGCAGCGGTGAGACGTTCACCGCCATCGTCAGGTCCGGCCAGGCCTTGCCGTCGAGGCAGGCGCGGCGCAACACCCAGGCGCCGAGCTCGATGATCAGTCCGCTATGCTCGGCGATGGCGATGAATTCGACGGGCGAGATCTCGCCGCGCATCGGATGCGTCCAGCGGCAGAGGGCCTCGACGCCAATCACGGTGTCGCCGCTCTTGTTGACGATCGGCTGGTAGAGCAGGCGCAGGCCGTCATTGTCGATCGCCTCGCGCAGATCGCCTTCCAGAAGCTTGCGGCTGGAGAGATCGGCGTCCATCGCCTCATCGTAGATGCAGGCGCGGTTGCGGCCTTCGTTCTTGGCCCGGTAGAGCGCCATGTCGGCGTAGCGCATGGTGTCGGCGGCGCCGGCGCAGGTCTTGTCCACCATGGCGATGCCGATGGAGGCGCCGATGATGATGTTCTGCCCGTTGATGGAGTAGGGCGCGCAGATCGTAGAGATGATGCGCTGCGCCATCGCCATCATCTTGCCGACGTCGTTGCCGATCGAGGAGATGACCGCGAACTCGTCGCCGCCAAGCCGCGCCACCAGGTCGCCGCCGCGCAACGTATGCGACAGGCGCAGCGTCACGTTGCGGATCAGTTCGTCGCCAACGTGGTGGCCGAGCGTATCGTTGACGTCCTTGAAGTGGTCGAGGTCGATGTAGAACACGGCGGCCGGCGCGCTGCCCCCGCGCACCTCGGCGATCACGGTCTCCAGCCGCTCGCCGAAGAAAATGCGGTTGGGCAAGCCGCACAGCGGATCGTGCATGGCGAGATGCCGCAGCCGCGATTCGCCGGCGGCGATGGCTGCGGCGGTGCGGCGCATATAGCGCAGCACGAAGGCGGCCAGCAGCGCGAAGCCGGCGAGCGCGACGGCGATGAAGGGAATGACGCTGTGCACGATCTCGGTGCCGGGCTGCTTCGGCGTCCAGGCGAAGCGCGCGATCTCGCTGCCGGTAGGGCTGGACATTACGTAGATGAAATCGCCGTCGGGCACTGCGCCCTGGTCGACTTTGCGCAGGTTGTCCAGCCGCAATTGGCTGGCAATGGCGGCGAGCACGTCGTGGTCGATGAATTTCACCGACATCAAAATCGGCGCTTTGTCGTCGAGTGCCGGCGCAACGCCCTCGATCGGACCCACAGCGACCGCGGCGACGATCGCTGGCCGGCCGAGCAGATCGAGGATCACAGCGGCCTGCGGGTGCGCGCCGCCACCGGTGAGTTGGTCGAGCGGGATCGCATTGCGCAGACTCGGGTCATGCCCGCGCATGAAATCGAGCACCGAGACCATGCTGGGCCGCGTGGCGTCGAGCAAGCTCGGCGATGGGGTGTCGGGGCCGAGCAGCGAATAGACGGGCTTATCCTCGGCGTCGAAGACCAAGACGGCATCGTGGTCGAAGAAAGTTTGTAGCCACAGCCCGGCTCGCTCCTTCGTCCAATGCGGATCGAAGGCGAGGCGGATATTGCGGATCGCACCGTCCGAGGTGGCGACACTCTCCACCTCGCGCAGCACGCGCTCGCCGTAATTGCTGATCGCGTGCGACAGTAATTGCCGCTCATGGTCGACCGCGACGTCGTCGGCGCGTTGGGCGGAGGAGAGGACGGCGACGACGATGCAGACGATGGCGACGGCGACGATGACGCCAATGGGCACCACCACGCTCAGGCGCGCGCGGTCCCAACTCGAATATGCGCGCTCTTCCGAGCGGCTACGGCGTCCTTCGGCCGGCAAGGCTTCTAATCCCTTGAAGCGCGTCTTACCCACAAGGCTTTTCACGCCGACGCTAGGGACCAAAGCTTTCTATTGGCTTTCCTTTTTGCCGTGGAGGCGCGTTCCTTCGCCGGCGCGTCGCAATTCGTCGGGCGCCGTTAATCGGTGGTAAAAATGTAGTGCAGGGTGGACAGACGCGCCGCCGGCCTCAGGCCGGGCCGCCGTAGGGCGGCCGCGGGATACCCATGTGGGCGGCCCGCAAGGCGCCCGACCAGCGTTCGCGCAGGTCCTGGAAGTAGGGTTCCCCCGGCTCGATGCGGTAATTGACCTCGGAAAGGCAGGCGTCGCGGCGGGCGACCATAATGTCGATCGGCAGCCCCACCCCGAGATTGGAGCGCATGGTGGAATCCATCGAGATCAACCCGATCTTGAGGGCGTCATAGATGTCGGTGTCGAAGCTGATGGCGCGGTCGAGCACGGGTTTGCCGTATTTGTGCTCGCCGATCTGGAGGTACGGCGTGTCGGTGGTGCACTCGATGAAATTGCCCGCTGAATAGATCATGTAAAGGCGCAGCCGCTCGCCCCGCATCTGGCCGCCGAACAGGAAGGCCATCTCGTGATCGATATCGGCGGCGGCCAAGGCCTTGCCTTCGATGCTTTGCACCGAGCGGATGGCGCGGCCGATGCGCTGCGCCGCCTGGAACATGGTCGGCGCGTTCATCAGCGTTTCGACTTCGCCGGTCTCCGGATTCTCCAAGCCTTCAGTCAGCGTCGCGCGCACCGACTGGCTCAGCGACAGATTGCCGGACGAGGCGAGGGCCATCAGGCGTTCGCCCGGCTGCGTGTAGATGTGCAACTTGCGGAACGTGGAGACATTGTCGACGCCGGCATTGGTGCGGGTGTCGGCGATCATCACCAGCCCGTCGCGCACGAGAATTCCGCAGCAATACGTCATAGGATCCGTCTTTTTCTGGCCCGGCCGCAAGGTTATAGCGACGGGAGGCCGTCCACGGCAACGCTATGTCTGCGACTGTTGCTGGGACTGCTGCCGCGCCTGATCGACCCGGACAGCGACTTTCAATGTCTCGCCGGTGCCGCCATAGCGTGTGCCGCGCACCGGGGCGGCGCCCAGGTAATCGAGCCCGACCGCAACGCGCACATGGGCATCGGTGGGCGAGATGCCATTGGCCGGATCGAAGCCGACCCAGCCGAGCTTCTCCACATAGGCTTCGGCCCAGGCGTGACCTGCGTCCTGCAGCACGACGTCGTCGCCGCGAAAGAAATGTCCGCCGACATAGCGCGCAGGGATGCCGATCTGGCGCGCTGCGGCGATGAAGACATGGGTGAGATCCTGGCACACGCCGCGCCCGAGCGAGAACGCCTCCGCGGCGGTGGTCGCGACGCCGGTCGGGTCGGTATCGAAGGTCATTGTCTCGTTGAGCGCGGTGAGCAGTGCGTGCAGCTGCGTCAACGTGTCGTTGCCTGCGCCCGCGCGGACGGTCTCGGCGAACTCCGTGATCGCGGAGTCGGGCAAAGTGAGCTGCGTCTCGCGCAGATAGAAGCTCGGCGGAAACCGCTCGACCGTGCCATTCACAATGCCATGGGTGTCCTGCGTGTCGATCTCGCCTTCGACCGCAACCGACAGCTCGCTGAACGGGCCCTCGGCGGTGAACGCGTGCGTGATGTTGCCGAAGGCGTCCTCATGCTGATGCAGCAGGCAATCGGCCGACAGGTCGATGCGCCAGGCGGCTACGTATTGGCCGTCGTGGTTGCGCGGGGTCAGCCGCAAAGTCTGCGTCACGCCGGTCGGCGGCGTGTCGTAGTGATAGGTGGTTGCGTGGGAGAGGCGGATGCGCATGCGGGGCGTGGCTGGTTCAAGTCAACCGAATTGTAGATCACATTGCACTGGTCACGCCACTTGCTCCGCTCATGCGGGGAATGCGAGCGGGCTCACGCCACATTCACACCAGGAATTGCTCGGTGATATTGGCGCCCAAGCGGTTGTTCTCGGTGATGAATTCGTTGATGAATTCGTGCAAGCCGCGCTGGAAGATGCCGTCCATGCGGCTGTTCTGGAGTCGTGTGCGGATGCCGCGCGCCTGCCGCTGGGCCGAGCCTTGGCGGCCATAGGACCCCGCGATCGAGTCGAGATTGCGCACGATGGCCTCGTAGCAGGAGGCAAGCGAGCGCGGCATCTCCTCGCGCAGGATCAACAGATCAGCGACCAGCCAGGGCTTGAGGCTCTCGCGATAGACCCAATGGTAGGCGGTGAGCGCCGAGACCGAGCGCAGGATCGCCGCCCATTGGAAATAGTCGAGCGGGCCGCCGACGCGCTCGTTCTCCGGCAGCAGCAAATGGTATTTGACGTCGAGGATGCGCGCGGTGTTGTCGGCGCGCTCGACATAGACGCCGAGGCGCGAGAACCAGTAGGCGTCGTTGCGCAGCATGGTGCGGTAGGCGGAGCCGTCGAAGCGCAGCGAGGATTCCTGGACCCAACGCACGAAGCGCGACACCTCTTCGCGTGAGGTGGGCCCGTTGCCGTAGCGCTTGAGCTCGAGCCAGGTGCCGTTGATGGCGTCCCACATTTCCATGGTGAGCGCGGTGCGCACGGCACGGGCATTGCCACGCGCCATCTCAAAGCAGCTCTTGATCGAGGACGAATTGGCCGAGGAGAAGGCGAGGAAGTCGGTGACGTTTTCTTCGTTCGCCTCGTCGTAGATCTTGAAGAAGGCGCCGGCGCAGCCGGCGGTGAGCACCGCCGATTCCCATTCATTGCTGGTGCCGACATAGGTCAGTGGCAGCGCCGAAAGGCGCTGCGTGGCGTCGAGGATGCGCGCCAGATATTCGGCGCGTTCGACGTAGCGGGACAGCCAGTAGAGATTGTCGGCGGTACGGGAGAGCATT
>DATARB010000226.1:0-8443 GCA_036264375.1 Pseudolabrys sp. | reverse complement strand
GAAACCGGCGAGCCGCGTTGCCTCGAGATAAGCGGCGCAGCGGTCGGCCGTTTTGATCAGCGTCTGCAGCGTCTCCGGCAGTTTTGCCGGCAGGCCGAAACGCAGATGAATGGCGCCGAGCAGGCGCTTCTCCACCGACTTATAGCTGTCGCCGATCACGACCTTGAACGGCGAAATCATGTCGCCGATCACATATTCCGGCGCGTCATGCAGCAGTACCGCGATGCGCCCGCGCGCATCGAGCCGCGGCACCTTGGCCCGCGCCATCACTTCCACCAGCAGCGAATGCTGCGCCACCGAAAAGATATGCGCGCCCTTGGTCTGCCCGTTCCAGCGCGCGACGCGCGCCAAGCCGTGCGCGATGTCGTCGAGTTCGACATCGAGCGGGGAGGGGTCGAGCAGATCGAGCCTGCGGCCCGACAGCATACGCTGCCAGGCACGCGGGGCATTCGATCTCGTCGGGGGCGCGGCGGGTTTCTGAATCACGGCGCCTGTTTAGCACAGGGCCGCCCGGGCAGAGCAGGGGTTTGCTAAGCCGTCCGGCGCTTGCGCGCGAGCTTCGCGCAGGCCTCGTGCCGGTGGCAGGTGGTGAGATGGTCATTGACCATGCCCACCGCCTGCATGAATGCGTAGACGATCGTCGGCCCGACGAACTTGAAGCCGCGGCCGATGAGCTCCTTCGACATCTTCTTCGAGATGTCCGTTTCTGCCGGCACCTGGCCGCGCCGCGCGAAATGATTCTGCTTCGGCTGTCCGTCGAGGAAGTCCCACAGCAAGGTCGAGAACCCCGGTCCCTTCTCCATGATCTCGAGGTAGGCGCGTGCCGAGAGCACGGCGCCCTCGATCTTGGCGCGGTTGCGCACGATGCCGGCGTCCAGCATCAGCTTCTCGATTCTGCGCTTCTGGTAGCGCGCGATCGTCTCCGGCGCGAAATTGTCGAAGGCTTTGCGGAAGTTCTCGCGCTTGCGCAGGATGGTGATCCACGAAAGACCGGCCTGGAAGCCGTCGAGCATCAGCTTCTCGTAGAGCGCGCGGTCGTCGTATTCCGGCACACCCCATTCCTCGTCGTGATAGGCGACGTAGAGTGCATCGGTCCCCGCCCACGGGCAGCGGACGAGACTGTCGGCAGGGAGGAGCGGCTGTCCCGGCGTATCGAGGGATCGCGTCGTTTTGGGCCGGGACTTGCTGGCTAGTTTTGTCATAATATGTCCGGCAAATCTGATCGTCGGGCTGTGAAAGGATATAGCATGTCAGCCCGAAACAAGGGCCGTCAACGCACCGAAAAGCTTACTCTGCGACTGGCGCCTGCCATCAAACGCAGAAATAGAAGCAGCGGCTGATGTCGAGAACAAGAGCGTGACCGCGTACGTGCTCGATAGCGCGCTCGCGGCAGCCGACATGCTCCTCCCCGACCGGCGCACCTTCTATCTGAATACCAAACAGCGGAAGGCGTTCATAGAGACGCTTGATGCGCCGCCCCGCTATCACGAACGGCTCGAACGTCTGCTGACCGAACCAAGCGTATTCGATTGAGTGCATCAGACCCGGTTAAGCCACGCGAAGCGTGCCCGATTTGGCGCCTTACTCAGCCGCCTTCTTCTCGCCCGGAAACGCGAACGTCGCCCATGCGGGTTTCACGGCGCGGAGGGTGATGCCGCCGGCCGTGAGCGGCGTGCCCGCAGCCAGCGCGTCTTCGACGCGGTCGAGCCGCAGCATCGCCAGGCCGCGGCCATTCGCGGTCGAGCCGAGCGTGCCGACTTGCTTGTCGCCAGCCATCACATCGAGCCCCGGCATCGGCGCGAATTCATCGTAGGCGATCGGCACCACGCGGCTGCGCGCGCTCGCGCGATGTTCGACACGCGAGACGACCTCCTGGCCGACGTAGCAGCCCTTGCCGAAATCGATGCCGTTGAGCTGATCCATGTCGGCTTCGTGCGGGAACGTGTCGCCATAGGCGAAGTCGCTGCCGCCGCGCGGCACGCCGAGCAGGATGCGATGCGTCTCGTAGGCGTCGGCCTCGACCAGCGGCGCGTCGAGATCGGCGGCCGCTTCGGCGGCCAGGTTCGGCGGCAGCATGATGCGGAGACCTAAGCCCGGCAGGCGCGGATCGCTGTAGCAAAGGCCGTAGTCGGTCTCGCGCGCGCCATCCCACACCGCCATCACGCCGAGCGCGGCGGAAAGGTCCTCGCAGATGACCTTGGCGCGCAGTTTGTAGAAGTTCAGCTTCTCGACCAGCGCCGGCGCCAGCGCCTTGGGGCAATCGAGGAAGAAGCCTCCGCCGTCCTCGGCCGGCGCTTCCGCGAGAATGAAATCGGCGATGATCTTGCCCTGCGGCGTCAGCAGCGCGGCAAAGCGCGGGGCCCCCGGCGCGACCTTGGCCGCGTCATTGGTCACCAGCCCATTGAGGAAGGCGCGGGCGCCGTCGCCCGTGACTTTGACCACCCCGCGATCGGGGAGAAGTGCTGCCTGCATGTCGCTTCCGCCGGGTCTTGCCCTGATCGAGTCTCTTGCCAGAACTGGCCCCGAAACGTAAGCGCTATCGGGCGGCCCTCAAGGGCCTGTTTTAGAGCGGCTCCAACATGGCAGATACGTTCGACCTGATCCTCAAAGGCGGCGTCGTGGTCAACCACGACGGGGAGGGCGCGCGCGATTTGGGCATAAGAGGCGGGCGTTTCGCCGCCATCGGCGACCTCTCTCGTGCCTCCGCCGGCGAGGTCATCGACTGCCGCGGCCTGCATCTCCTGCCCGGGGTGATTGACAGCCATGTGCATTTCCGCGAGCCCGGCCTGACCCACAAAGAAGACCTGGAGAGCGGCTCGCGCGGCGCGGTCCTCGGCGGCGTCACCGCCGTCTTCGAGATGCCGAACACCGAGCCGACCACCACCGGCGCCGAGGCGCTGGCCGACAAGGTCAAGCGCGCGCATCACCGCATGCATTGCGACTTCGCTTTCTACGTCGGCGCCACGCGCGAGAACACGCGCGATCTCGGCGAGCTTGAGCGGCTGCCCGGCGCCTGCGCGGTGAAGGTGTTTATGGGCTCGTCCACGGGCTCGCTGCTCATCGAGGACGACGAGGGCGTACGCGCGGTGCTCAAGGCGATCCGCCGCCGCGCCGCATTCCACTCCGAGGACGAATACCGCCTGCGCGACCGCATGAATTTGCGCGTCGAGGGCGATCCGCGTTCGCACCCGGTGTGGCGCGATTCAACCGCCGCGCTCCAGTGCACGCAGCGCCTGATCAACCTGGCGCGCGAGACCGGCAGGCGCGTGCACGTGCTGCATGTGACCAGCACGGAAGAGGCCGCCTTCCTCGCGGAGCACAAGGACGTCGCGACGGCGGAGGCGACGCCCGCGCATCTCACCCTCACGGCGCCAGATTGCTACGAGCGGCTCGGAACCCTGGCCCAGCTCAATCCGCCGATCCGCGATGTGTCACATCGCGAAAGTCTTTGGCGCGGGCTCGCCCAGGGCGTCATCGACAGCGTCGGCTCCGACCACTCGCCGCACACGCGCGAGGAAAAGGCCCATCCCTATCCAAAATCCCATTCCGGCATGCCTGGGGTACAGACGCTCGTGCCGGTCATGCTCGACCATGTGAACGCCGGACGGCTGTCGCTGGCGCGGTTTGTCGATTTGACCAGCGCCGGCCCGGCGCGTGTGTTCGGCATCGCCGCCAAGGGCCGCATCGCAGTCGGTTATGATGCCGATATCACCGTCGTTGATCTCAAACGCCGCGAAACCATCACCGACGCCTGGACCGCCTCGCGCGCCGGCTGGACACCTTTCAACGGGCTCACCGTGACCGGCTGGCCGGTCGGCACGGTCGTGCGCGGCCACAAAGTGATGTGGGAAGGCAACCTTACTGCGCCGGGCCAAGGCGAGCGCGTGCGGTTTCTGGAGACGCTGGCGAGCTAGGCATTCAATTCCGGCGAAGTGCGCTGCTGCTGCGTTATCCTGCTGTTGGCGGATCAGCCTCTTTGTGCCAAGTTGCCGGCCGTTCGCTGGTCGATAGGCTTTCCCCAAAAGTATACGCGAATTCTTGGCATCGCATTTCACGCGACTGCTGCGTCGTATACAACCGGGCGTCGGCGTGTGATACCGCACTCTTCGTTTGGCAGGCGGGCGGGGGCTCGGGGGGCAGGGACGGGAATGGGCGACCTCATATCGCTCCGCATGATCGTGATTGGAGCTTCCGAACAGGATTGCGCTTTGTGGCGCCAAGGCGCGGCTCTTGCGTCTGTCCCAGTGGATTTCTCGGGCATAGACGCGCCCCTGGCACCCCGCGCGCTCGCCAGAGGCGACATCGATATCTGCGTTTTGGACGGCGGCATGCCGGATGCGTACAAGGCCATCGTGGTGGAGGCTGCGCGCGCGGTGAAGCCGACGCCGCTGGTGTTCGTGTCGGCGGCAGATCGCAGCGCTCGCGTCGATGGCACAGACGGCATGCTGGCCAAGCCGACCAGCCTGGACGGCGCGCGTAGGCTTGCCGAGGTCTGCATCCGCGCCAAAATTCCCACGCGCGTGCTGATCGTGGACGACTCCGGCACGATGCGCAGCATCGTGCGCAAGATCCTGGCGGCAAGCCGCTTCCCGCTCGATGTCTACGATGCCGCGGAAGGTATCGACGCGCTCAATCAGTTGCGCAACGGTACCTTCGGCCTGGTCTTCCTCGACTATAACATGCCGGGCTTCAACGGCTTCGAGACGCTGTCGGAGATCAAGCGCGAAAGTCCGAATGTCGCCGTGGTGATGATGACCTCGACGGTCGACAACGCGATTGCCGACCGTGCGCATGCGGCGGGCGCGCTCGCATTCTTGAAGAAGCCGTTTTTCCCCTCGCACATCGACGCGGTGCTGGAGCGCTATTACGGCCTGCACATCCCGGCCGGATGAGCCGGGGTCGAGCCAGACGCGCTTACTGCCGCGCCAGATCGATCGAGAATTCGCCGTTGCGGATGCGCTTGCCGAGACCCTCGGTGAAGGCAGCCGCGGCCTCTTCACCATAGGTGGAAACGAACTCGGCAAGAGCCGTGAACAGACTGGCCTGCGCCAGGCAGTCGCCGTCCACGCCGTCAAGGCGCGCTTCCGCCCAGGCTTCCTGAAGGTAGCCCAAGGCGACACGCTTCTGCTCGTGCTCCGGCACCTGCTCGCGCGTGTGGGTGGAACGGTCCGTTGTCGTCATTGCCGCTGTTGCTTTCTCGTTTTTTGTTTCGATGCGTCCCTCAAGGACGCCGCCCCGATTCCGATCAGGACGTTAGCACGCGGGCGGTGAGCCCATAGGCCACAATAAAGAAAGGGTTAATTGCAGAGATCTAATTGGCGTAACGCGCAGTGATGTCCCGGGCAATTCGTGCACCTTCATCGAGATATCGGCGGATTGCGATGTCTGCTGCTGGCGTACAGGTGCGATAGGCCTGTTGAAAACCCTGGTAACCACGATTGAAGCTGGCCACGATTTTGCGCCGCCGTTCGCCGCTCGGCGCCTCGGCGTCGATCAAGGCCTGCATCTCGTTGCGCCATTTTTGCCCTTCCTTGGACCCGCATACGGCGCGCAGGTAGTGCAGCGCGCCCAGGATTTCGGCGAGCCGTTGCAGGTCGGAATCAAAGGGCGCGGGCGCGGTTTCCTGAGCCTGCGCCGGCAGCGCCAGGCAGAGCAGGATCGACCCTATGGTGAGGAGCTTTTTCATCTGCTTGTCGCGGATGGATATGCGCCGGCGCGACGGCAACCGCAAGTCATGGTCCTAGCCTTGCGCCGCAACTTGCGCGACCGCCGCCGCGACGATCTCGGCCAGGCCTTCCGTGGTGCGCATCTCGGCAAGTTTGGCCGGATCGATCCAGCGCGCATCGTCGAGCTCCTCGTTGAGCACGGGCTCGCCGGATATCCAGCGCGCGGCAAAGCAGAGGATGACAAAGTGCCGCTCGGCGCGGCCTTCGCCATCGCGCATGATGACCTCGCGGTGGCCGGCGAGCGTGCCGACCGCGATCTCCAGCGCGGTCTCTTCGCGCACCTCACGCGCGACCGCCTCGCTCAGGGCTTCGCCGGTTTCGACCACGCCGCCGGGCAGCGTATAAAGGTCGAGTGCCGGCTTGCGCGCGCGCCGAACGACGAGGACCTTGCCGTCGCGAATGATCGCCGCGCTGACGGCGAGGAAAGGTCGATTGGGATAGGTCCGGGCGTCGGTCACCAAGGCTACCGTCTCATCAGCCCGTCGACGACCACCTGCGGTCCATCGCAAAGGCTTGCATTGCTCTTGCCGTTGATCACGGCTCCGGCGCGCGCCACCAGCGGTTTGAGAAGACCGGTGGCGCGGGTCGCCAGCGCGCCGGCGGCCTCGGGCGAAAGGTTCGTCGCGAGCGCCGTGCGCGCCGCCTCTACCACGCCGGTCATACAGGCCGCCAGGGCGTCGAGCCGCCGGCGCAGGGCCGGATCGGCGGCGTCATAGGCGGCGATTGCGGCTTCGCGCGCGGTAAAGCGCGAGGCCTGGAAATGCATGCGATAGCTCAGCGGGCGCCAGCCCAGGAGATCGGCAAGGACATCGTCAAGGCAATCGGGACAGCTCGCCACAAGATCGAGCAGCATGATCGCCTCGTTGAAGTGGTTGAGGTAGTCGGTGGCGAGGCCTGTGGCCGGGTTGATATTGGCGTCGGCGGGACTTGGAACGGTGGCAGGCTCGCCGCCACGCGGACTCCCGGCCGCTTGCGCGGCGCCGACGCGCTCCTGATATTCCATGGACCCGCCCGAATTCCGCCCGCCTCAGTGTCATTCGTCCGGGTTAAGGTGCATTTAACCCTGTGCCAGATTGGATTTTCCGAATATGTGCGGCCGCTACACTGTGACATCGGCACCGGAAGCGCTGCGGGCATTGTTCCGCTACGAGGAGCAGCCGAATTTTCCGCCGCGTTACAACGTGGCGCCGACCCAGCCGATCGCCGTCGTCCGCCTGTTCGAGGGCAAGCGGCAGTTCGTGCTGATGCGCTGGGGGCTGCTGCCGTCCTGGGTGAAGGACCCGAAGGCCTTCTCCCTGATCGTCAACGCGCGCGGCGAATCCGTCATCGAAAAGCCTGCCTTCCGCGCCGCCATGAAGTACCGCCGCTGCCTGATCCCGGCGGACGGGTTCTATGAATGGAAGGCGACCGATGGCGGCCGCAAGCAGCCGTTTTACGTGCACGCAAAGTCCGGTGAACCGCTGGCCTTCGCCGGCCTGTGGGAGACCTGGGCCGGTCCGAACGGAGAAGAACTCGACACCGCGACTATCGTCACCACGCGCGCGAACCACACGCTCGGGCCGATCCACGATCGGATGCCCGTGATCGTCCCGCCCGAGGCTTTCGATCTGTGGCTCGATGGCGCCCGCGTCGATGCCAAGACCGCCGAGGCGCTGATCGCGCCCGCGCCCGACGATCTGCTTGAGGCCTACCCGGTGTCGACCGCGGTCAACCGCACTGCCAACGACAATCCGAAGCTGCTCGACCTGTTTGCCGGCGAGCCCGAGGCCGCACCCGCCGCCGCAGGAAAGCCGCGCGCGCCGCGCCCCAAGCGCGAGAAGAAAGACGACGGGCAGGCGTCGCTTTTCTAGGAAATAATCTGCTAACCAGTTCGCGGAAAAGCGTTGCCGGCTACAACGCGATATTCAGCATGTCGCGTCAGGTTGCCATCAACAGCAATGGTGACCTCATGCCCCAGATTTGGATGACCTACGGCGAACTCGCCGACCTCATGGAGTGCGGCTTGTCCGAGGCGAGCGACCACGTTCGCAAGGAGCGCCTCGATCGCAAGAAAAGCCGCGATGGCAAGGTGCGGGTGAAGCTCAGCCTGACCTTGATGGAGCTTTTTGTCGCGCGGATCAGGGCGGCATTCGATCAGCCGCTCGAACAGGCCATCCACGACCTTCGCGGGCTGCACACCCTCATGCAGCGCTACGAAGGGCGGGACCAACCTGCCGACAACGCTGCAAGCGAGCGGACCGATCTGACGGCAAGGTCGGCTTAAGGCCGTCTTCCTCGACGCTTACAGCACCTTGCCCGGATTGAGGATGCCGTTCGGATCGAGCATGCGCTTGAAGCCGCGCATCAGCTCGAGCGCGACCGGATCCTTCACTTTCGGCAGCGTGTCGCGCTTGAGCTTGCCGATGCCATGCTCGGCCGAAATCGAGCCGTTGTGCTTGAGCACGACTTTGTCGACCACCGCGTTCATCTCGCCCCAGCGCGCGAGATATTGCGCGGTGTCGGCGCCGAGCGGCTGGCTGACGTTGAAGTGCATGTTGCCATCACCGAGATGGCCGAACGGCACCGGCCGCGCGCCTGGGATCAGCGCCTGCACGGCGGCGCTTGCTTCGGCGAGGAAATCCGGCACTGCCGCGACAGGCACCGACACGTCGTGCTTGATCGAGCCGCCTTCCGGCTTCTGCACTTCCGGCAGCACGTGGCGCAGATGCCAGAACGCT
>DATARB010000215.1:0-35502 GCA_036264375.1 Pseudolabrys sp. | reverse complement strand
CGGCTTCCGGCGTGAAATGCCGCTTGGCCCGACCCTGACGCATTACGACGAGGCCGCCGCCTATGCATTGACGGCGGGCCTTGCATGGCTGGCCGCGTAAGCACCAATCCGATCCCTTATGCCGTCCTTATGAAACGATCTGGCGCTCCGTCTCGAATTCATACGCGGCGACGCGCACATTAGCGGCATCGATCAATTGGCATCCGTCTCTTCCACGTCTCAACAGACACTCGATGTCAGGTCTCATGAACACAACGATCAATGCCCTCCGCCGAATTTACCGGCACGCGCGCTCCGCCTTTGTCCAAGAGCGCCGTCATCGGATGGCGATCGAGCGGGAACTCTTCGGTGGCCGTACAAAACTGTCGACCAAGAACGACGACGACCTGCCGAGCATCCAATGAAGCATCGCGGGACAACGGCCATGATGAGCAGATTACGTCAGCCATCTCAGTTTCCGCGGATCGACATGCCGCCGGACTTCAGTGGCCTCCCGAGTCCCCGCTTTGGTCGTCTTGATCCGGCCACCCCGCGCCCAGTGCCGCAGTTCCTTTCCGGCACCGCCGATATCGCCAAGCACGCCTATGCGGCCATTCTCGTTCTCACGGTTTTTCTTTGTTTCTTCCTTGCGACGGCCGTCGTTCACCTGCCGATCTGGGCCGCCGCCTTTCGCCACTAGACGCTTCACGATCCATCAACGGAGAATATCCATGAGACACGTAGAGCCTTCGAGTCCGGACTCCTCCCTCTTCTTCATCGGCAAGAACGCCCGCGGCAACTGGGTCGTCCAGGACCAGGCCGGCGCGCGCGGCGGCCTTTTTGTCGACCGCGCACAGGCCCTGCGCTTCGCCATGTTCGAGAACGGCCACCGCCCGCAGGCTGTCGTCATGGTGCCCGGCGTCATGGACCTCGATCTCGGACGCAAGGATACCGACGGCCTCGCCGAGCAGACCCTTCCGCACCGGCACGCGGCCTAGCCGCGGATAGACATCAACGAACGCCCTCAGACTCAAGCGGTAAGATGTTTCCCATCGGCCAGCATGTCTCCAAGCTGTCGGGCTATGCGCCCGCGCTCCCGACGCCCTTCCACGCGGACGGCAGTTTCGACGCGTTCAGCTTCGAGCGCTATTGCGACCGGCAGATCCTCGACGGCGCCAACGCCCTTGTCGTCTGTGGCACGACCGGCGAGGCACCCACGCTCACGCCGGCAGAGCACCACAAAATCGTCAGCATTGCCGCTCGCGTGTCGCAATGCCGCGTGCCGGTTATCGCGGGTGCCGGGTCCAACTCGACCTCGCATGCCATCGAACTGACCAAGGATGCCGAAGCTGCCGGCGCCGACGCGATCCTGTCGACCGTCCCCTACTACAACAAGCCGACCCAGGCGGGACTCTACGCCCACTTCCGCGCCATCGCCGAGGCAACGCCCCTGCCGGTCATCTTGTACGATGTCCCCTCGCGCTCTGCCTGTGGCCTCTCCGATGACACCATCGCGCGCCTGGCCGAGTTGCCGCAGATCATCGGGCTCAAGGACGCGACCGGCGACGTGACGCGGCTTGCACGCCTGCGGCCGCGCGTCGGCGAGCACTTCCGGCTGCTCTCGGGCGACGACGCGACGGCGCTTGCCTACTTCACGCAGGGCGGTAACGGCTGCATCTCGGTCACCGCAAATCTCGCGCCCGGCCTTTGCCGCGACATGTTCCTGGCCTGCCGGCAGGGACAGATCGGCCGCGCGCAACGCCTCGACGAGCCGGTCGCCCAGCTGACCGCGATGTTGTTCCGGGAGAGCAACCCTGGGCCGTTGAAATATGCGCTCAGCCTGCTTGGCCTGATGTCGCCGGCCGTTCGTTTACCGCTCGTCCAGCCGAGCGAAGACACCCAAGGCGAGATCAGAAACGCGCTGTCGCAGATCTGCCACGGATACCAAGCGCAGATGATCGGCAAGTATGAAGAACCAACTGTCGAACTGCGCCGGATGGCCTAGTTAAATACCGCGCGAGCCACGTGACGAATGATCGCCGCGTTGCGGCGGTCATCGGCTACGTAACATTCCGCACTGGCGCGAGATCCCTCACGATCTCCGTATTTGCGCGCAGCACGCAACTGTTTGCGTTGCTGAAACAACAGAAAGTCGAACACGCTTCCGTATATGTTCTGAGCCGGCAATTGACTCACCTCAACTAAATCACAGATCGCGACCGTACCACTCCCGAGACGACTTCATGACTTTCGTCGTCGATGCGGGAGGAGGCGATGCTTCGCGAATTCGTTCAGCTCGGTGCGCTTGCATCCCTCGTCGTGGGCATCATGTTTGCTCCGACGGCATCACGGGCCGCACATCCGGCCACGCGCATCGTATTCGGCGTGCAAACCCTCGAGCCCTTCGGCCACACGAGATTCTGCAGCCGGTATCCGGATGAGTGTGCCTCCCCCGATCCGCGCCGCCCGCACGACGGACCGGCGCCGCGCGAGAAACGGCGGGAGCTCGATACCCTCGATCGCGAAATAAACCTGCGCATCATTCCCACGCAGTTCCTGGAACGTGGTCCGATGAGAGACTGGCGTCTCAATCCCAATGTCGGCGGCTGCACGGATTTTGCGGTGACCAAGCGGCACGCTCTGCTCGGGCGCGGTTGGGCGCCGGAGGCGTTGCTGTTGGCCGAGGTGAGACTGCGTTCAAGTGGCGAGCACAATCTGGTGCTGGTGGCCAGAATTGAAGGCGCCGATCTGGTCCTCGATAACCTTCAACAGCGCGTCCGTACTTTTTCCGACACGCTCGCCGACTATCAATGGCTGCGCATCCAGTCGAGCGCCAATCCGCGATTCTGGAATGCGGTGGAAATGTCGCACGGGTGATCTCGTCCCAGGGACCGGTACCGAGCCGTCGTTACCGCTCACGCGTGGAATAGAATGAGGCGTTCTGCGCGCCGCGCAGCGCCTCACGCGTGAACTCGATGAGGTGATGGGCGACGAAGCCCATGCCCATGCCGGCCTCGATCTGCTTGCGCTTGAGCGCATATTTGAAGGCATCCCAGAAATAGTCCCGATAATCCGACTTCAGCCCGACGCGCGTCGACAGCCGCCAGCCGAGCACAGCGCCGTGGCGCAAGCCGGCAAAAGTCAAACGCGCCGCCGCCGGCGGTTCGAGGCGGTTGACATAGGTGTTGTCGACCTGATGCTTGAAGCGGGCGAACAGATTTTTCGGCGTGTAAGCATGCGCGATGCAGCGCCGCCATGCCGCCAGCACATCCTCATAGGGCCGCAGGAAGCGCACATTCGACTCGAGAGAGGGATCGTCGGTGATCCGCTCGTCGCGCGCCAGCCGCGCCCAGAGCGGTGTCTTCGGCAGCGCCTGGAGCAAGTTGATCGTGAGGATCGGAATGCGCGAGGCCTCGATGAATTCGATCAGCCGGTCGGCAGATTGCTCGGTATCGGTGTCCAGCCCGACGATGATGCCGGCCGTCACCTCCATGCCGTAACCGTTGATGGTCTGGATCGCCTCGATCATCGGCAGCGTGGCGTTCTGCTCCTTGCGCATGCCCTTGAGCGCGTCCATCTCCGGCGTTTCGATGCCGACGAAGATCTCGACGAACCACGCCTCACGCATCAGCTCCAGTGTCTGCGGCTGCTTGGCGATGTTGAGCGTCGCCTCGCAGGCGAAGTTGAACGGATAGCCGTTCTCCTTCTGCCAGGCGATCAGGTGCGGCAGCAGCTCGCGGGCGGCTTTCTTGTTGCCGATGAAGTTATCATCGACGAAATAGACGGTATGCGGCCGCGCCGGCTGCGCCAGCATCGCATTGAGCTCGGCCACGATCTGCTCAGCCGACTTCAGCCGCGGCTGGCGTCCGTAGAGGGCCGGGATATCGCAGAACTCACACTGATAGGGACAGCCGGACGAGAACTGGAGGCTGCCGATCAGGTAGCGTCCGATCGGAATCTTGTCATAGGCGGGGATGGGGAAGTCGCAAAGCGGCAGGCGCTCCTTGGTCTCGAACCGCATCTGCTCGGGCGGCGGCGCAACGCTGTCATCCAGACGGGCGATCAGCGCATCGGTCGCATCGCCGATTTCGCCGACGTGCAGATAGTCGATGTCCGGGTAAAGCTCCGGCGCGCCGGACACGGACGGGCCGCCAAGCACCGTGACCTTGCCGGCCGCCTTGGCACGCGCATGGATACTGTGGATCTGCGGGGCCTGCACATGCATGCCGCTGACAAGGACGATGTCGGCCCAGGCGAAGTCGGCGTCTTTCGCCCGCGCGATATTCTCGTCGACGAAACGGACCGGCCAAGTCTCCGGCAGATAGGACGCGACCACCAGCAAACCTTGCGGCGGCATGAAGGCGCGGACGTTGTAGAGCAGCGGATAAGAATGGGAGAAAGTGCCGAAGGCCGGCGCATAGGCCGGAAACACGCACAGCACATTGCGTGAATTGCGGACGGTGAGTCTGCTTCGCACGGTGCCTACGGTCCTCGCTTTTTATTGCCGAGGGACGGATCAAAGCAGGTCGATCACCCCCCACTCAGCGGCTTGGCCGGACGTCTCCCCGCAGCCTCGCCGTATCACCTGCAATATGCTGGACGACAAAAGGTTCCCGAGCCGCATCATATCGCCTCACGACCGCGGCCTAAAGGGCACACCTCCAAGACGCCCACCGGCAAATGAGAGTGCCATTGCGGCGTCATCTTGGCGACACATCATTGCATTCGACCGGTTCGCGGGCCTTAATGCGAAACAGCCCTGGCCTTGCTCCATCGCAGCGTCAGGGCTTTGCATCGCCACAATGGTGCTGAGCCCGGCCGATCCCATCCGACGCAGCAACGAGAACTGGCCATGACCGCAAAGCCCGCGATCCGTCCGCCTGCGCCCATCGCCGTGATCGGCCTCGGCAACATGGGTGTCCCTATGGGCGCCTGCCTGGTCCGGGCCGGCTATCAGGTGACGGGATACGATCTGTCGGAAGCTGCCCGCGAAGCCTTCCGGGCCGTCGGCGGGCGCGTGGCCGCGAGCGCGGCGGAGACCGTCAAAATCGCCGACGTCGTGATCACGCTGCTGCCGGATGGAAAAATCGTACAGGCTGCGCTCGAGCCGCTGAAGCAGCACATCAAGCCCGGCGCCGTGATCATGGAGATGAGTTCGTCCGAACCGATCGGGACACAGGAGCTCGGCAACGGCTACATCGCAGCCGGGTACGAATTCATCGACGCACCGGTCTCCGGCGGCGTCAAGCGCGCGACCGACGGAACGCTGGCGATCATGGTCGGGGGTGACGCTGCCACGATCGACCGCGTCAACGGCGTGCTGTCCGCCATGGGGCGCTCGATCTTCCGCACCGGCAAGCTCGGCTCCGGCCACGCCATGAAGGCATTGAACAATTACGTATCGGCGGCCGGCCTGATCGCAGCCGTCGAGGCCACGCAGATCGGCGAGAAGTTCGGGCTCGATCCCAATCTGATGGCGGACATCCTCAACGCATCGACCGGCCGCAACAACACCACCGAGGTCAAACTCAAGCAATTCATTATCTCCAAGACCTTCAGCGCCGGATTTCCTCTTAAGTTGATGGCAAAGGACGTACGCACGGCCGACAGCCTCGGCCACGCGCTGGGCGTTCCTACGCCCCTCGCCGACCGATGCGCCGATGTGTGGGATGCCGCCGCCAAAAGCCTTGGCGACAAGGCCGATCATACAGCCATCGGGCTGCATATCGAAAAGATGAAAATCAACGACTAAACAAAAAACAGGGAGTAAACACATGAGCCATACGCACGATCACGACGAGACCATGGGGGAGATGTTCGACCGCGGCCTGGCGCTGCGCCGCGAGGTGCTCGGCGCCGACTATGTCGACGGGTCGATCAAGAACGCCAACGACTTCATGATGGCCTTTCAGCACATCACGACCGAATGGGCCTGGGGTTATGCCTGGGGCCGGCCGACCCTCGACAAGAAGACGCGCAGCATGCTCAACCTCGCAATGCTGACGGCGCTGGGGAAGAGCCCCGAGATCAAACTGCACGTGCGCGGCGCGATCAACAACGGCCTGACCGTCGAGGACATCAAGGAAGTGCTGCTGCACGCCACCGTCTATTGCGGCATCCCGGCGGGCCTCGATGCCTTCAAGGCGGCCAACGAGGTGCTCAAAGAGATGGGACAGGTGAAATAGCAGCCGGTCTAGGGGCTAGCCGTTCGGCTAAAAGCGATCGCCAACTGGTGTGATTTAAAACGAAAAACCGCCAGGCGCGGCGCGTGTCCTTGCGTCGCGCTTCGGATTCAAAGCGAAACGAAAAACGCCCTTATGATGCGCCGATGAGGCGCACCGGGGATGCGCTAATGCGCGGTCTTGGACTTGCGCTTGCGCCGATGCGACGGCACCGCCGCGGCTACGCCCGCAATCTGGAAATCCGTGAGCTTCTTTCCGGACTTCATTGCCGCAGCGAGCCAGCGCGGCCGTAGCCCTCGACCGGTCCAGGTCTCGGCCGGATTTTCCGGGTTGCGATATTTCGGCGCGACCTTTCCGCGCCTGTCACCGAGCGAAGAGCCGGTGACGCTTTGCAACCGGGCCAACCGTGTCTCCAACTCGCGCCGCTCGGATTGAACACGGCTCGCCAATATTTGACTGACCCGATCGCGCAATTCCAAAAGATCGTCGACGGACATCGCGCTCAGGTTTGGACTTTTCATAAGAAAGCCTCCGCATAAGGAATCGATATCATCCTAATTAGACCTCTTATACTGAAAGGCAATCAGCCAGTGCGTGAGAGGCTAATTATCGCAACCGCGATATTCGGCACCAAGATACCGCCGACATTCATGTCAACTTATCATTTGTTAATGATGCACTTTCAAACGCAGAAAATTTGATAATCGGCGCCAAACTGAGATGGCGAGGTTTGCGCAAAACAATCGGCATATCATTCAAGCACTATATGCCCGTGCCGACTTCTGTCGACACCTCGGTATCGCTCCAGACCGTCAGCCGAAGCTCGCGTCCGCAAGCGACACATTCATATATTCTCATTTCAGTGTCGCGCGGCCGTTTGACCGTGCCATTAAGCCGCATTTCCTTGCCGCACTGACAGTCCGGCATCTCGTCCATGCCGCCGATTATTAACCGCTCAAGTTTTGACATGGCCCCTCCGGTGAAGGCGATTTCATGCCCTCGCTCGTCTAAATTGTGCAGCGCAGAACAAAATTATAGTGAATTGGCGAAAACTACCGACGGGGCAATAGGGCTAGGGATAAGACGATCGGGGAGCACTTGCCGGGCTCGTAAAACTCCGTGGCTCCGCGCGAGCATTTCTGCCGGCCCAAAATGGGTACCGCTCGGAGATTACCGCGCAGGACACCATTTCAAACATCCCGCCGTACCTTGATACTTATCGAACTGTAAGGCGGCGATCCGATTTTGCGCGTGGCCGGATGAAACTCAATATCGATTCGGCCGCAGTGAATTGCCAATATGCATCGGCGACGGTGAGCCTAAAATCGGCTTTTGTTTGATGCAGATCATTCGCAACCGCGGGGGCCGGATTAAGAATAAATAGGTGGCGGGCGCGTACGGCACTGTGTTGCTCAGAATAGGGTCTCTCTCCGTCGTCCATCGGGAGCGAACGTGTTGATTATGATTTCAATCACCGTCTTTTTCGCTGCCGGAGCAGCGTTGGGACTCTCTCTCAGGGCCTTTGTACTCATTGTGCCGATCTTGACGGCGCTTGCCGTGGCCGGTGGCACATTCCTGTACGGCTATAGTTTCGGCTTTGCCGTCATCGTGTTCCTGTCCGCCGCAATTTCGTGTGAAGCCGGCTATCTCGCGAGCAGCCTTACAAGAACGCTGATTTCGCCCGCGCGCGCCGTTATCGGCGCTGATCATAGTGGACCGATTGACTCACGCGCCTTACGACGGCGACATGTGCTTGGCCTGCGGCGATCAAGTCGGTTGACAGCGGCCACGCAAGAGAGACAGCGGATCAACCGAAGGCTCGAATTGCCGTAAGAGCCTAAGATGCCCGACGCGGACGGCGCGACAACCAGGCCTTCCAGATCAACGTCGTCATCCAGCCGGTCGAGCACCCGACGAAGGCTCCGGCGATCACGTCGCTGAGGAAGTGATAATTCCCGCCAACCAGCGCGGCCGCGATTCCCAAGGCGCCAAGCGCCCAGAACGCGCGCCATTGCGGGTACCAGACCCACAGAACCGACACGACCGCGCAGGTCGCACCCATATGTCCCGACGGAAAGGATTGGTAGGCACCGCCCGCGTGGAGCCAATTGAAGCCGTAGGCGCCGGTCTCGATGAACGCCGGATCGTGCGGCCCCCAGGCTTCCGGCCAGGTGCGTCCGAAAAGGAATTTGAGCTGATCCTTGATCGCCTCCGCCAACAACACGCTCACACTGCAGAGGAAGCCCGTCACCTGCCAGGCCGACAGCGGCCGCCTGGCCAGAGCCTGCAATCCCAGAATGACCAATGCGACGACCGCCAATGGGATGAGCGGATCGGGAAAACTGGCCAGAAACTCCAAGAGTGCGTGGTACGACCGGATATCCTGCCCATGGACGAATGTCGCGATCGGCCGGTCGAGCCACACATACGAGACGATGACTGCGACGGCTGTCGCCGAGAGCGTCACAAGCCAGCATACGCCGGTAGGCACGAAGCCTCGGCCCTTTGAACGCCCAAACCCCGGGCCCGAGGCAACGTTTACCTGCAAAACTCGATACTCCGCGTGCTCGTAGTGCTGTCCGGCCCCTTCCTATGCCATACCTATCGCTCTTGCGACCATGCAAAAGGCTTAGGGACGTGAGATGGGCGGGCCAATGCCTTCCGCCCCGGCCTCAATATGACGAGAACGCGTGCCCGGCTGAATCCGAACGGAGTGCACCGTCGTTGCTATGCGTAGGGTCCATTTTTCGCAACTGTGTAAATGGCCGCCACCAGAGCGACGGCAACACAACAATAGGCCAAAATTCGCCGCCTCGTATAATCGCGCTCTGTGACCGCCAGTGCGGAACCTGCCGCGAAGACGATCAGGGCCGGGATAATTGAAAAGGCGATCCGGGGCATGATTATTCCGACACTGGCGTAAAACGCGGCGGTGACGGCGCTGACGAAAACACCGGTCGCCGCCAGCGGCAAGAGCGAACGTTGCACGTCTCGCCTGCTCCCCCACGTCGATATTCCGAACGCCGCGATTAAAACGGCAATAAGCGGGATCGCTTGTGGAGCCGCCATCCAAAATAGCAATTTTAATTTGCTCAGCCAAATCGAGACCAACGTGCCGAAGCCATCGTTCCAAGCGGCCAGCATCCACACGACTTGACCATGCGCCGCAACTTCATGCTGATAGAATCCGCCGGTTTTGAGCCATACGAAAGCCGCCCATAGCGCTTCCGGAAGAAAGGCCAGCACCGTGACCACAACGATGTTGATGACCGACTGCGACCATATTTTGCGAGAGCCCCGACGCAATGCAAACGCCAGCGCGCAGAGGGCGACGCAAGGCAGCACGATCACGAATAAAGGATAAGCGGTGCCGCCGAGGCCTGCTAAAATACCTATTGAGATCGCGACTCTGCGTTGAATCAGTGCACCAGCGTTGGCGCGCATCGAGGCATAGAGGGCGAAAACCGGCACCAGTATATTGAACATTTGGGTATGCGGGGACCAGACGAAGGCTTTCACGACATCGTTGGTGACGAGTAGAAATCCGATTGACGTGAGTACGACCATCGCCGACGCACTATGATCAACCCAAGGCGCACAGATGAGGCGCAAAAGGAAAAACGCCGTCATTACGAGCAGGATGTTGATAATAATGTAGGCGAGATACGCCGGAATGCCCTTGGCAACAGCGCTTGCAATGCGCTGGGGATCGATGTCAGCGCGGCTGGCCTGTATGTGCAGCCTGCCGGTCAGGGCCGTCAACGGCGATAAAGCCCATGTTAGTGTCGCGGCGGCGGCTATCAACCCAGGACGCGATTGGCGTGTGTTGAGCGGCTCCAGCAAGGCGCCCGGCTCGCTTGCAAGCCGCATGAATTCAGGTGAATCGCAATTCAGCCCAATGCCGAACGGCCCGGGCAAGTGTACATTCACGACGCAATGCATGACCTGTTGATCGTCAGGAACGCGCGGCCCTATCATCAGGGCAATCATCAGTATCAAGAAGCCGCTGCCGAACCACAGAAGGGAGCGGTCAAAAACTGGCCGAAGGTTAAGAGGGGCGGTGACCATAAGGCCATTCCCAAATGAAGATGGGATCAATCGCTGACATGGACCCCGACGTTCAAAGCAAATGCACCTGGCGCGGCTCCGCTGCTGAGCGCGTGCGAGTCATGGCGGCTTTTTGACGTCAGGCCAACAGCTGCAAATCGAAATTGGCCACTGGGTATTTCAAATCAGGCCGCTCGGAGGTGCCGCTAGCGATTCCGCCCCCCGCGCGGCCCAAGCGCCCTGAGCGGTCGATCCAAAGCTCCGGCCTAGTGCACGCCGAGGAATCGGATCAGCGAATCCGGGTCGCGCGTGACCTCGGCGGCGTCACCCTCGAAAACGGCACGGCCGCTCTCCAGCACGGTCACCCGATCGGCCACCGCCAGTGCGCTGTAGAGGTTCTGCTCCACCAGCAGCACGCCCAGCCCGGCCTGCTTCAATTGCGCGATGATGCCTTCCAGATGCTGCACCATCACCGGGGCGAGACCCTCCGACGGTTCGTCCATCAAGAGCAGCTCCGGGTCGGTCATCAGCGCGCGCGCGACCGCCACCATCTGTCTCTCGCCGCCGGAGAGCTGGTTGCCGCGGTGATGGCGGCGCTCGGCA
Organism: Pseudolabrys sp.; assembly: GCA_036264375.1. GTDB lineage: Bacteria > Pseudomonadota > Alphaproteobacteria > Rhizobiales > Xanthobacteraceae > Pseudolabrys. The sequence goes on along the minus strand of DATARB010000215.1, from coordinate 24,691 downwards.
AGCCGCGGAAAGAACTCGAAAGCTTTCGCCACAGTCCAGCCGTGGGTCGCGCTGGCGGGTTTAAGCACCGTCAGGTGCTCGGTCACCGTCAGAGACGGAAAGAGGTGCCGGCCCTGGGGCACATAGCCGATGCCGCGCCGTGCGATCTCATGCGGCCGCAGCCCGCGCAACTCTTCGCCCTTCCAGCGCACGGAGCCGCCGCGCACCACAGGCGACGCCAGTCCCATGATGGACCGGATCAAAGTGGTCTTGCCCATGCCGTTGCGGCCGAGCAGCGCGAGAATCTCGCCGGTCGCAACTTTCAGCGAAGCGCCCTGGAGAACGTGGGCGTCGCCGTAATAGGACTGGATGTCGGTGACCTCAAGCATGGCCCCTCGCCTTACCGAGATAGACCGTCTGGACATCGACGTTGGTGCGGATGTCCGCCGGCGACGCCTCGGTCAGCAGCCGGCCGTTGTTCAGGCAGGTGACCCAGTCCACCGCCGAGAGGGCCAGCTCCATGTCATGCTCGATCAGCACCATGGTGATGTCGCGCGGCAACGAGCGGATAATGTCGGAGACGATGACGCGCTCGGTTGGCGACAAGCCCGCTGCCGGTTCATCGAGCAGCAGCAGCTTCGGGCCGGAGGCGAGCGTCATGGCCATCTCCAGCTGGCGCTGCTCGCCATAGGATAGTTCCTTGACCAGCACATCGAGGCGGCGCTGCAGGCGCGACAGGCCGATCGCAGAGTCCACCCGCGCGGACTCCTCGCCATCGAGCGCGTTGGAGCCGAACAGCGAGTATTTGCGCGCCGAGAGGCCGCGCACCGCGAGGCGCATATTCTCGCTCACAGTCAGATTGGGAAACAGATTGGTGATCTGGAAGGTCCGGCCGATGCCGCGTTGCGCCCGCCCATGCACCGACAGGCGCGTGACGTCCCGGCCGTCGAACAGCACCTTGCCCGCGGTCGAAGGCGTCACCCCGGTGATGGCGTTGAACAGCGTGGTCTTGCCGGCGCCGTTCGGGCCGATGATCGCCCGCCGCTCGCCGCGCTTAACGCGGATCGACACATCGTCGACCGCCTTGAGCGCGCCGAACTGGACGCAGACACCTTCGAGTTCGAGAAATTCGGACACGAGACCTCCACCCGGAAGCGGGCGCGGCGAATGGAGTGCCGCGCCCTTCTCCTCAGGCCTTGATGCCCTGGAAGGTTCGGGAATAAGGCGGCTGCTTCATGTAGGTCACCGGATCATACGTCCAGAACTGCGAGACATTCGGATAGTCGGCAATCGGCACGTTCCAATATTGGCCCTCCTTGTTCTTCTTCACCTCACGGATGTAGACGTCGTAGATCGGGTTGCCGTACGCATCGAGACGCACGGTCTTGCCGAGCGGCGAGTCCTTCAGTTCGGTCTTGAGCACGGTTTCGATAAAGAGATCGCGGTTCTCCGCTTTCCCGTCGATCTTGTTCAATGCCGCGGCCACCCACATGGCGCCTGAATACATCGAGAATCCGTAAAGCGACGGCATCTTGCCGAACTTCTTGGTGTAGGCCGCCACGAACTCTTTGGTCTTTGGCGCGTCCGAACCTTCGGCGAAATGCGCGGCGGTAATCACACCGTCAACCTCATCGCCCATGGTGCGGATCACCGACTGATCGGTGAGGTTCATGGCGCCGATCAGTGGAATCTGCCCCTTCAAACCGAAGTTTGCATATTGCTGCATCAAACGCGTGGCGTCGGCGCCGGTCTCCATTGCGAACACTGCATCGACCCCGAGGCCGGAGAGCTGGCCGAGATAGGGGCTGTAATCCGACGTGTTGAGCGGGTGCCAGAATTCACCGACGATCTTGCCGCCGCCCTCGGTGAAGACCTGCGCGAATCCGCCGCACTGCTCGTGACCGAAGGTGTAGTCCTGGCTGATGGCAGCGATCTTTTTCCAGCCCTTCTTCAGCGCCCAATCGGCGAGCGGCCGCGAGGTCTGGCTGGCGGAGTAGCCGGCCACCCGGATTACGTTTTTGATGCGCTGACGTTGCGTAAGGTCGTCGGCGGCGATGATCGGAATGAAATAGGGTGTGCCGGTGCCCTTGACGTAGTTGGCGACGGCAAGGCCCGTGTTGGCGAGCAGATCGCCGATCAGGAAATGGACATTGCCCTGCTCGACCAGCCGGCGCGCCTTCTGCAGAGCGGTGTCGGGATTCGAGGCGTCATCCTCGACAATCACCTCGACCTTACGGCCCCCGACGGCGTTGCCCACCTGCTCCCAATACATGTTGAAGCCGTCGACCATCTCCCGGCCGCCCGCAGCGACCACACCAGTGAGCGGCGCCAATAGCCCGATCTTGATCGGCCCCGACTGGGCGCTAGCAACATAGGGTGCGGCCAGCGTCCCGGAGGCACCGAGCGCCACACTGGCGGCCGTCGATTTCAGAAATTGCCTGCGATCCATAGTCCCTCTCTTACTTGTGTTCGCTCATTTGAATTCTTGTTCATCGGCGCAGGACGCGGACGATCAGCATGCGCAGCCGACCGATCACGCCCTCGGGCGCGAAGATCATGATGAGGATGAACATGCAGCCCATCACCGTCTGCCAACGTTCGGTGTAAATGCTGACGACGTTCTCGAGCCCGACGATGGCAAACGCGCCGATAAAGGCACCGAACAGCGTGCCGATGCCGCCGACGATGGCCATCAGGAGCCCCTCCACCGATTGGCTCAGCGCCACGGTGCTCGGGCTGACGAAATTGTTGAACAGCGCGTAGAGCGCACCGGCGATGCCGGCGAAGAACCCTGAAATCGTGAAGATGAGAAACAGATGCAGCGGCACGTTGTAGCCGAGGCTGCGCATGCGGGTTTCGCTGTCCTTGATGCCGCGCAGCGCCGTACCGAACGGGGAATTGACGAGGCGCCACATCGCGATGGTCGCCACCGCCACGACGACCAGCACCGCGTAGTAGAAGACGATGTTCTGGTTCAGCCAATCCGGCCGGACGCTGCCGCGCAGTCCGTTCTCGCCGCCGGTGATGCTGGTCCAGCGCAAGCAGACACCCCAGACCAGCATGCCGAGCGCCAGCGTCAGGAGCAGGAAGTAGACACCGGAGGTGCGGATCGCGAGCAGCCCGAACAGCGCGGCCAACAGTGTGGCGGCTATGATGGCGATGACGACGGCAAGCCAGGGCGACGTGCCCATGACCGTGACGCAATAGAGCACGACATAGGTGGCGACGCCGAACACCGCGCCGTGACAGAGCGGCGTCCTCCCGGTGAACCCAGCAAGCAGATCGATCGCCATCGCCAGCACGGCGAAGATGACGATCTCGGTTGCGATGCTGACCTGGTAAGTCGGCAGCGCCAACGGCACCAGGGCGAAAGCGGCCGCGCCGAGAATCAATGCGACCCATTTCACCCGATCGAGGGTGGACAGCCGTGTCATGCCGTCCTCCCGAACAGGCCGAGGGGCCGGAAAGCCAAGATTGCCGCCATCGGGCCGAAGATGACGAAATAGGCCAGTTCCGGAAACATCACCTGCCCGACCGTGTTCAACATGCCGACAATGAGCGCGCCAACCGCCGCGCCGACCAGGCTGCCGCGTCCGCCGATGATCACGACGGCGAGCGAGAAGACGAGGATCTCGGAGTCGGCACTGGGATAGAGCGTGAGAAAGGCGCCGCCGATGACACCACCGAGCCCCGCCAGCGCCGCGCCGAGCATGAACGTCGCAAGGAACACCTTGCGGATGTCGATGCCCATGGCCTCGATGGTCTCGGCATCGTCGACGCCGGCACGGATCAAGGCGCCGAGGCGCGTCTTGTTGAGCAACAGCCAGAGCGCGATGAAGGCGAGGACGCCGAGGCAGAGCACGAACAGGCGGTATTTCGGATAGAAGATGCCGGCGAAGTGCACCGCCCCAACGAGGAACCTGGGCACTGGCACGGTATAGGTGTCACCGCCGAAGACCACGAGGCCGAGATCGTTGAGCACGAAGGCGACGCCCAGCGTCAACAACACCTGACGCAATTCAAAGCCCCGCACGAAGCGCAGCAGCCCCTGGTCGAGCACCACGCCGATCAATGCGACTCCCACCATGGCGGCAGCCACGCCGACCGCGAAACTTCCGGAGGCGCGCGCCGCAAAATAGCCGATGTAGCCGCCGAGCAGATAAAGCGCGCCGTGAGCGAGATTGACGATGCGCAGCAGCCCGAAGATCAGCGTGAATCCCGAGGCCACCAGGAAGAGCAGCGCCGCGAAGGTCAGGCCATTCAAGATCTGGAACGCATTCAACGCGTTCATGCGTTGGCGCCTTCGTTCAATGCAGCCCGGTCAACAATGGCGGAATAAAGCGCGCGATCGCGCGGCGGCGTGTCGGACATGTCAGGCTTTTTCGGAGGCTGAACGAGGGAATGGGGACGGTTCACGCGATGGCGTCTAACCTCGGGGCAAAGTTGTCGAGCGCCATGCGATGCAAGTCGATCGCGGTGATGGCCGGCTTGGGATGATCGACACCGAGAGTCATGCGTGCGTCCGTCAGATCAGGTAATTCCAAGCGTCTTCAGCAACTTGCGTGGGCCGATGCGAAAGACGTCGACACCCCCAGCCGGACAACAGCTTCTGGCCGATGGCGGAATTGCCGTGCTGGTTGTCAGTGATTGTTCGATTGCGCCGTCAATGACAGCAGACATGCAACGCCTTCCGCCACACAACGACCAGGGCCCTCGTTTCTTTGAATACAAAATATCTCATGTCAACGAATATTGGATACAATGCGGCCGCAAAAGTAGACTGCGTCGGCTTACTTTTTGGGCAAGATCATATTTTTCGGGCGTTTTTGTACGTCCGATCGCGGCGATCAAAAAAGAGTGCATACAATCTGCCGCCCAGCCGCGCCCTGCCGATGACCGATGCTTCCTCGGGGACAGCCGCGAGCAGTGACAAGGTCCGCAGCCCTGCCGGAGGCAAATCCCCTGGATCGAAGGCCTGCTACCCTTTCGCGAGCGACTGCGCCAATTCCAGCAAGGCGCCGCCATTGAGCCCTTCAAGCATGCTGAAATGATGTCCCGGCACGATCAGCGGATCGGGCGCGCTCCAGGTCGAGGCCATCACCCGCGACTGACGCTTGAATTCGTCGCTCTCATCCGCGCCCACGGCCAAGGCCACCTTGACACCGGCCGGAGCCGGCATCCGCGCCGGCGACACTTCCGCAACCGCCACCTCCGTGAGCTTGAGCAGTTCCCCCATCGGCAGCAGCGTCAATGGCGCGAGATCGAACAGGCCGGACAACAGCAAGACCGAGCGCACCGTCGGCACCGCACTTTGCGCCGCGATCATCGCAGCAATGTGCGCTCCCGCCGAATGGCCAACGACATGCAGACGGCTTGCGTCGATCGAGAGGTTCTCGGCCTGGTCGCCCAAGTATGACAACAGCCGCGAAACCTGTTGGACAATCAGCGGAAGTGGGGTTTCCGGCGCCAGGCCATAATTCGCCATCGCGACGGCGAAGCCTGCGTCCAACATGCCTCGTGCGAACTGCGCGTGCTGAAGCTTGTCGGACGCCTGCCAATAGCCGCCATGCACGAAGACCCACACCGGCGGACGTTCGACGTCTTGGGGCAGAAACAGATCGAACGTCTCGTAGCGGCCGGGCCCATAGCACAGATCCACCCCGCTGCGGCCGGCACGAAAGCGTGCCCCGTCCTTGCTCCACTGCTTGAACAGCACATTCATGTCGGTCTGGAAGCGCGGGCTGTATTGGCGCGCCAGGTCCGGCAACGTGTAGCCGCGATAGATCGGCCCCGTACGCGATGGCTTCGCCGGCGCTTGCGCCTGCGCCACGACGCGCAGCCTGTGCTGGGGCGCGCTCACACGCAGCAATGCGACCGGAGCGCGAAAGCCCGCGAACGCTTCGCGATGCGCGAGTTCGATCTCGTGGCGAGAGGGATGGAAGCGCAGCGGATCGGCGGCTTCCCAGCGCATGGATTTGAGATGGTGCGGACCGCAGCCGGCCGCGACCAGCGCCTTAAGCGATTCCGTCAACGCATCGCGCAGCGCCTCGATGGGATCCTCGGCGTCAGAGGTGCCGATGACTTCAACCAGACGACAATCAGAGTCCGACATAGCGATAAACCATGTCCGCGTCGCGCGTAAGCGCCCCACTGTCGCCGCTCCAGACGGTGCGGCCTTTTTCGAGAATGTAGTGATAGTCTGCGATGCGCTTGAGCACCTGCAGATTCTTGTCGATCAAAAGGATCGACTGACCGGAGGCCTTCAGCGCCTCGATGCAGCGCCAGATCTCGCCGCGGATGACCGGCGCCAGGCCTTCGGTCGCTTCGTCGAGGATCAGGAGCTTCGGATTGGTCATCAGCGCACGGCCGATCGCCAGCATCTGCTGCTCGCCGCCGGACAAGGTCTGCGCCAATTGGCCGGCGCGCTCCTGCAAACGTGGAAATAGTTGATAGATGCGGTCAAGCGTCCAGGCGTTCGGGATGCGTCGGCGGTTCGCCGCGGTCGCCACCAGGTTTTCGCGCACGGTCAGCGTCGGGAAAACGATGCGGCCTTCCGGCACTAGGCCGATGCCGCGGCGGGCGATCTGATCGGGCGTCTCGCCACAGATCGAGGCGCCCTCGAACCGGATGCCTTGCTTGTTCGGCAGCATGCCCATGATCGAGCGCACGGTCGTCGTCTTGCCCATGCCGTTACGGCCGAGCAGCGTGACGATCTTGCCGTCCGGCACGTCGAGGTTGACGTCGAACAGCACCTGGCTGGAGCCATAGGCCGCCTCGAGATGGGAGAGCTGGAGCATCAGACGTCGCCCTCCCCGAGATAAGCGACCCGCACGTCTTCGTTCGCCTTGATGTCCTCGACGCTGCCTTGCGCGATGATCTTGCCATAGACCAGAACCGACACGCGGTCGGCGAGCGTGAACACGGCTTCCATATCGTGCTCGACGATCAGCATCGTCACCTGACCCTTGAGCGCGGCGAGTTGCGCGATCATCTGCTGACTTTCGGCCGATCCCAAGCCCGCCATCGGCTCGTCGAGCAGGAGCAGGCGCGGCTTCACGGCGAGCGCGGCCGCGAGTTCGAGTTGCTTGCGCTCGCCTTGGGCCAGATCGCCGACCCGGGCATTAGCGCGTCCAGATAGCCCAACCTGATCGAGATAGTGCGCGGCTTCCTCGCGAATGGTCCGGTTGCGGCGCGCGTCGGCAAAGAACCTGTAGCTATGCCCGTGCCGCGCCTGCACCGCCAGCATCACGGTATCGAGCGGCGTGAAATCTGGGAGAAGCTGGGTGATCTGGAACGTGCGCGCCAGCCCGCGGTGCACGCGCTGCCAGACCGACAAATGGCCGATGTCGGCGCCGGCGAGGCGGATCGAGCCCGCATCGTGCGCCAAGGCGCCGACGAGCTGATTGATCAACGTGGTCTTGCCGGCGCCGTTCGGACCGATGAGGGCGTGCAGTTCGCCGGCCGGCAGCGCGAGATCGACCGCATCGGTGGCGGTGAGACCGCCGAAGCGCTTGCTCAATCCCTGCACGTCCAAGAGCGGCGCGGTCATGACTTGTCCGGCACGAAGCGGCGGATCAGCGCGACCAGACCGCCATGCGAGAACAGCACGATGACCAGGAGGATGATGCCGAGCGGCAGCTGCCAGTTTTCCGTCTGCGCGGTGAGAAAGGCTTCGAGCAGCACCAGCGCCGCAGCGCCAAGCAGCGGACCGAACAAGGTCCCGGCGCCGCCGAGGATCACCATCATCATCAGCTCGCCCGACTTGGTCCAATGCAGCATGTCGGGGCTGGCGAAGCGGAGGTAGTTCGCCATCAGCGCGCCGGCCAGTCCGGCGCCCATGCCGGCAATGATGAAGGCCACGAGCTTATATGGGTATGGCGCATAGCCCATGGCCGCCATGCGCTGCTCGTTCTGCCGCATGCCGTTGAGCACGAAGCCGAAGCGCGAGCGCACGATGCAGGCGGTCAACATGAGCCATAAAGCCGCCGCCGCAAGACACAGATAGTAGAAGGTCACCGCGTCGCGCGTATCGATGAAGGGCAGCACCTCGCGACGGCGCATGATCAGCCCGTCGTCGCCGCCATAAGTCTCCAGCGACACGAACAGGAAGAAGAGCATCTGCGCGAAAGCGAGCGTGATCATGATGAACTGCACGCCGCCGGTGCGCAGCGAAAAGGCGCCGATGATGGCGGCCACCAGGCCGCTGACCAGCATGGCCGCCAGCACCGCGATCAGCAGGGAATCGGTGCCGGGGATGAGCCCGAGGAAGGCGCTGCGGTCGGCAAAATGAAAATAGAGGATGCCGGCCGCATAGGCGCCGACGCCGAAAAAGGCGGCGTGGCCAAAGCTCACCATGCCGCCATAGCCGAGGATGAGGTTGAGGCTCATCGCGGCGATGGCGTAGATCACCACCTGTGTCGCCAGGCCGGTGAAGGATTCCAGCCCGAATGCCTTGGCGGCAAAAGGCAGTGCAACAAGCAACGCGGCGACGACAGCCGCGAGCAGCAGCCGCAACGCCAATGCCGGCCGTACCGGCGTGGACTGTACGATCGCCTCGCTGCTCATGATTGCTTCACGAACAGGCCCTTCGGCCTGACCAGCAGCACGATAGCCATGAGCAGATAGACGCCCATGGACGACAGCCCGGCGCCAAGCGCGTCGGCGTTCGAGCCAGCCATCACTTGCCGCAGCAGTCCGGGCAGGAAGGCGCGCAGCAGCGTATCGATGAGGCCGGCGAGCAGCGCGCCGTAGAACGCGCCGCGGATCGAACCGACGCCGCCGATGACGACGACGACGAACGCGAGGATGAGGATCTGTTCGCCCATGCCGACCTGCACCGCCAGGATCGGCCCGGCCATCGCGCCGGCAAGGCCCGCGAGCAGCGCGCCAAGGCCGAAGATAAGGGTATAGAGCAGCCGGATATCGACGCCGAGCGCACGCACCATCTCCCGACTGGTGGCCCCGGCGCGCACCAGCATGCCGATGCGCGTGTGGTTGATCAGGAGCGCGAGCCCAAGTGCTACCAAGAGCCCCACCGCAATCACCACCAGCCTATAGAGGGGATAGACGAGCCCAGGCAGCAGCGTGACCGACCTCGCCAACGCCGGAGGCATCTGCACAAACAGCGGCTGCCGGCCGAACAGCATCGTCGCGCTCTGGTTGATGATCAGGATGAGCGCGAAGGTCGCCAGCACCTGGTCGAGATGGTCGCGGGCATAGAGCCGCCGGATCACCACGAGTTCAATGACGATGCCGGCCACCGCCGCCCCTGCCAGTCCGGCGAGCAGCGCCAGCAGCGCCGATCCCGTCTTGGCGGCCACCAACGCCGCCGCATAGGCGCCGACCATGTAAAGGGAGCCATGGGTGAGATTGATCACACCCATGATCCCGAAAATCAAAGTCAGCCCCGCCGACATCAGGAACAGCGCAATGCCGAACTGGATGCCGTTGAGGATCTGCTCCAGAACCAGCATGTCTCTCAATCCGATGAAGGCAACTTAGGCCCGCACCACCCTATCAGAGCTTGCACTCATGCGCGAAAGAGTCGCCATAAGCCGACATGATCTTGCGCTTGGTGTTGAGATGCAGCGCGCCGTCGCTGCCCTTCTCCACCTTGAGCGCGTACCAGTCCTGAACCGGATGCTGGTTCGGACCGAACTTGAAATCGCCGCGCACCGACTTGAAATCGGCCTTCAGCATGGCCGTGCGGAACGCGTCGGTGTCGTCGACCTTGCCGCCGGTGCCTTTCAGCGCGGCGCCGATGGCCAGGGCCGTGTCGTAGCCTTGGCTGGCATAGTAGGTCGCCGGGCGATTGTACTCTTTGGTCCAGGCCGCCATGAATTCCTTGTTGGCCGGGTTATCGAAATCCGTATTCCAGTGCGCGGTCACGTTGAGACCGAGCGCGGCGTCGCCGACGGCCTTGAGCGTCACGCCGTCGAGCGACGGCTCGGCGACCACCATCGGGATTTCGCTGGTCAGGTTGGCCTGTTGATACTGGCGCAGGAAGGCGATGCCGAGCCCGCCGGGCTGGAACTGAAACACCATGTCAGGCTTGGCAGCGCGGATCTGGGCCAGTTCGGCGGAGAAGTCCGTCTGATCGAGGCGCGTATAGATCTCGCCGACGATCTTGCCCTTGAACATACGCTTGAAGCCGGCGAGCGCATCTTTGCCGGCCTGATAGTTGGGCGCGAGGATGAAGGCGCTCTTGTAGCCGAGTTCGTTCGCGCTCTGCCCGGCCGTCTCGTGCAAGCTGTCGTTCTGCCACGAGATGACATAGTAGTTCTTGTTGCAGTCCTTGCCGGCAAAGGTCGAGGGGCCCGCGTTCGGGCTCACATAGATTCCGCCCGCATCGAGAACGTCCGGCACCACCGCACCGGCGACGTTCGAGAACACGATTCCGGTGAGCAGCTTGATATGCTCGTTCTTCAGCATCCGATCGGCGATCTGCTTGCCCTGCCCCGGCTTGAGACTGTCGTCTTCGACGATCACGCTGACCGGAACGCCGCCGAGCTTGCCGCCTTGCATTTTGACCGCAAGATTGAAGGCGTCGCGGATGTCCTGACCGAGATAGCCGCCCGGACCGGACAGCGTGGTGATCATGCCGATCTTGAGCGGCTCCTGAGCCGCCGCGGCAGTTGCCCCGATCAGCACGGCAGCCAGAGCACCGACGATAGAGTTAACGCGCATCCCCATTCTCCCCACTAGTTAGCTCTCAGCAGCATATCTAGCCGCTCACAGCGGCACATAGTCGAAACCGGCGTTTGCTTTTCGGAATCGTCCGAAGACAGGCGACGGAAAATGATACGGTGCAACGATTGTGCCACGCGCTACGCACTCATCGAGAATGCGGCGACGCGTCGCCGTCGCCATCCCCGGATCCATGCAGAAATTCGACGTCATGTCGGGATCGCTCAACTGAAGCGGGTGATGCACGACATCGGCCAAAAACAGGATGTCTGTGCCCGCCGCATCCAGCCTGACGATGGCCATTCCAGGGGAGTGTCCCGGCGCCGGCTCGAGCCGCAGCGCAGGCACGATCTCGCAAGGCGTCTCGACCGCTTCGAGTTTGCCGGCTGCCAGCAGCGGCGCGACACTGTCGGCGAAGGCGCCGTGCAAAGTTTCGGCGCCTTGCGTCTCGTAGAGCTTCGACCAATAGGCAATCTCGCCCGCGGGCGCCACATAGCGAGCGCGCGGGAATGTCGGCACCCACGCGCCGCCGGCGGCGCTGGTGTTCCAACCGACATGATCGGCGTGCAAGTGCGTATTGATCACGACATCGATGCGATCCGCCGGGAACGAGAGCGCCTGCATCGCTTCGAGGAAGCGGCCGCTGCGCCGATGCCAAAGCGGACGGTCGTGCCGCTCCTTACCATTGCCGATGCCGGCATCGATGAGTACGACGGCGTCAGGCGTCTCCACGATGTAGGAGTTGAAACTGAGCAGGAGACCGCCCGCCTCGACGTCAACCATGCCCGCCGGTGTGCGCGCGGCGGCGCGAGCGAGCGCCTCGCCGTGGAGCGCTCGGAACATCGCAGTCGCCGGCCATTTCACCTGATCGATGTCGGCCAGGCGATGGATGCTGAACGGCCCGACGCGCAAGCTATGCACGTCAAAAGCGCCGTCCAGGATCGTGCGCTGTGTGAGATCGGTCATCATCGTCTCGCGTTCAGAGCTTGCACTGCGCCGCGAATGAATCGACGTAGTCGGTCATGATCTTGCCCGTCGTCTTGAGCGTGAGCATGCCGGACGCGTCCTTTTCCACCTTCATGGCGTACCAGTCCTGCACCGGGTGCTGATTGGCGCCGAACTTGAACTTGCCGCGCGTCGCCTGAAAATCCGCCTTGAGCATTGCCGTGCGGAAGGCTTCGCTGTCGTCGACCTTGCCACCGGTCTGCTTGAGGGCTGCATCGATGGCCAGCGCGGTATCGTAGCCTTGCGCCGCGTACATGGTCGGCGCACGGCCGTAGGCTTTGGCGTAACTCGCCACGAACGCCTTGTTGGTCGGATTGTCGAGGTCCGCGTTCCAGTGGCCGGACACATTGAGCCCGAGCGCCGCATCGCCGACGGCCTTCAGGATCGTATGGTCCATCGAAGGCTCGGCCAGCACCATGGGGATCGTGGCGAGCAGCCCCGCCTGCTGGTATTGCCGCAGGAACGTGATGCCGAGGCCGCCCGGATGAAACTGGAACACCACGTCCGGCTTGGCAGCGCGAATTTGCGCCATCTCGGCTGCATAATCGGTCTGGTCGAGGCGCGTGTAGATCTCGCCGGCGATCTCGCCTTTGAAGAAACGCTTGAAGCCGGCGATCGCGTCCTTGCCGGCGGCGTAATTCGGGGCGAGCACGAAAGCGCGCTTATAGCCGAGCTCGGTCGCATTGCGGCCGGCGCTGCCTTGCATCGTATCGGTCAGCCAGGACATCACGAAGTAGTTTCGATTGCAGTCCTTGCCGGCGAATTCGGAAGGGCCCGCATTCGGGCTGATCACGATGGCGCCGCCGTCGAGAAGGTCGGGCACGATGGCGCTCGCCACGTTCGAAAACACCAAACCCGTGAACAGCTTGATCTTTTCGTTCTTGAGCATGCGCTCCGCGATCTGCTTGCCCTGCCCCGGCTTGAGCCCGTCGTCTTCGACCTCTACGTCAACCGGCACGCCGCCGAGCTTCCCATCCTGTTTCTTGACGAGGAGATTGAAGCCGTCGCGCACGTCTTGTCCAAGATAGCCGGCCGGCCCCGACAGCGTTGTGATGAAGCCGATCTTGAGCGCAGACTGGGCGGCGGCCGGAAGCGTCGCCGCCAATGAGCCGGCCACCAGCGCTCCCATAACAACACGGCGCGACACGAGATTCACAGCGGATTTCCTTGCATTGTGCAGCCGTCGTTCATCGCCGGCATGCGGTAAAAACTATGGGAGAGTGACCCAACCGGCCGGCGGCTCTTTGCCCGGGTGCATCGTGCCGCAGTGCGGACACTTGCGCGCGGCGTCGTTCCCGTAGAAGGCCCGGTAGAGGGGCGGCAGATCGTCGACGATGCTTTCCAGGTCGACCTCGACCCGATGCACCAGGCCTTCGCAGTTGAAGCAGTACCATTCGAAGGCGTCGAGCAGGCCGTCGGCGCGCTTCGGCTCGACCACGAGACCGACCGATCCCGGCATCGGCCGCTGTGGCGAGTGCCGCACATGCGGCGGCAGCAGAAAGACGTCGCCCTCGCGGATCGGCACGTCGTAATGCTTGCCGTTGTCCACCACCTTCAGCACCATGTCGCCCCGCAACTGGTAGAAGAATTCGTCGACCGGATCGTCGTGGAAGTCCGTCCGTTGATTCGGGCCGCCGACGACCGTCACCATCAGGTCGGCGTCTTTCCAGACCTGCTGGTTGCCGACCGGAGGCTTGAGCAGATGCTGATGCTCGTCGATCCATTTCGTGAAGTTGAAGGCCTGTAGGCGCCCCAGTTTCATGGCTGTCTCCTACGCGATGCGTGCGCTGATCCCTTGGCGTGACCCGTATTGATCGCCCGCCAGATCGTTTCACTGGTAAGGGGGATATCGAGATGAGTAACGCCATATGGCGACACGGCGTCAATGGCGGCATTCACGATGGCGGCCGGCACGCCGATGCAACCCGCCTCGCCGACGCCCTTCGCGCCCAACACGTTCGCCGGCGAAGGGGTATGCATCTTTTCGATGTCGACAGCCGGCATGTCGCGCGCGCGCGGCACCGCGTAATCCATCAGCGAGGCGGTGACGAGCTGGCCATCCTCGTCATAAACGATGCGTTCGCGCGTCGCTTCACCCAAACCTTGCGCCAGTCCGCCCAGCAACTGCCCCTCGACCAGCGTCGGATTGACGACGACGCCCGCATCGTCAACCCAGACCAGACGCTCGATCGTCAGTTCGCCGGTGTCGGCATCGGCGGAGACGGCGGCAATGCAACAGCCGCTGCTCCAGGCCTCGCCTTCGGCGTAATATTTTTCGGTTACGGTCAGCGCGAGACCGTCGGACAGTCCGATGCCGTGACCGTGCGCATGGCGCGCGAGCTTTTCCCACGAGACGGCGTGCCCCTGCGCGCATGCAAGGCCGGTCGTCGTAACCACGAGATCGAACGGAGAACAGTCGAGAAGTTCGCCGGCGGCAGCCTTTGCTTCCTTGAGAAAGGCGCGGGCCGCCAGTAGCACGGCGCTGCCGCCGATCGCCGTGGCGCGGCTCGCCAGGGCGCCGATGCCCGCCGGCGTGTGTTGCGTATCGCCATGGGCGATGCGCACGCGCGACATCGGGAGACCAAGAGTGTCGCAGACGATCTGCGTATAAGCCGTTTCGCGGCCCTGTCCCTGCGCGCTGCTGCCGGTGGCGACCACCACTATCCCGTCAGGCAGGAGCCCAACCCGGGCGCTTTCCCAGCCCTGACCGCAAGGTTCGATGTAGAGCGAGCAGCCGATGCCGACGACTTCGTTGCGCCTGCGGCGGCGCGCGCGTTCTTTGCAAAGATCTTTGTAGGCCGCACGTGCCGCGGCCTTATCAAGCAGCGCAGGATAATCTCCAGAATCGAGCGTCTCACCGGTCGGCGTGCGGTACGGGAAAGCGTCAGCCGCGATGAGATTGCGGCGGCGCAGTTCAATCGGATCCATGCCGAGCGCGGACGCCGCGCGATCCATCAACCGCTCCATCAGCATGCAAGCTTCCGGCCGCCCAGCGCCGCGATAGATACCGAGAGCGGCCGTACTTGTCAGGCGGCCTTCGAGCGCGATGTCGACATTTTGGACCCGATACGGGCCGGGGAGAATGCGGCCGGCGTTGCGGCCGGGCACGGCGCCACTATAGGGCATCCAATGCCCGAGCGGATAAGCGAGATTGGCCCGCAAGCCAACGATGCGGCCGTCGGCGCAGAGCGCCAGCGCGCCTTCGGTTCGGCCGCCGCGCCCGTGGGTCGCTGCCAGAAAATCCTCGCTGCGGCTGCCGCCCCATTTCACCGGCTTGCGCAAGGCGCGCGCAGCGAAGGCGACCATGGCGTCTTCTGGATAGATCGACGCCTTGCCGCCAAAGGCGCCGCCGACGTCGGGCGCGACGACGCGGACGCGCGAGGCCGGCATCGACAGGATGTTGGCGAGATCGGTGCGCGCGCGGTGCGGCGTCTGCGTCGACAGCCACACGGTCAGCATGCCGGAGGCGTCGTCCCACGCCGCCATGGCGGCGCGCGGCTCGATCGGCATGGGCGCGAGCCGCGGATGCTCGATGCCGACGCGCACCACATGCGCCGCTTCCGAGAAAGCAGCCTCCACATCGCCCGCCGTCCAGCGATGCGCCAGCGCCAAATCGTCGCCGCGCCCCGGTGACATCTCGTCGACCGCCATGTGGATTTGGGCGACGGCATCGCGCGCCGCCGCCGCAGAGTGGGCAATTACGGCCAGGACTGGCTGGCCGACAGCCTCGACACTGTCCTGCGCCAGCAGCCGGAACGGCGGCACCTTGATGTCGGGGATGAGCGGGTTGACCTCCGCCTGCCCCAGCGTGCCGAGATCGTCGGCGGTGTAGACGGCGACAACGTTCGGCGCCGCGCGCGCGGCGGCAACGTCGAGGTCTGCGATCCGACCCCGCGCATGAGCGCTGCGGAAGAACTCCAGATGCAGACAATCCGGCGGGGCCAGATCGCCGACGAAACGGCCCGCGCCAGTGACGAGACGAGCATCTTCGAGACGCAGGACCGAGCGGCCGATCCAGCCCGGAGCGGCCTCGCCCGCGACGTCTCTTTCTCGGATTGTGATGTTCACCGTCACCCTGCCAAGGGCCTGGAAGTCAGCCTTGGCCGGAATTACGACGTCGTTTTTATTGTATGACAATCACGATTATTCGTATCGATTAAGATGTTTCCCTTATATATTGCCGCCATGAACATCACGCTTCGCCAAATCCAGGGTTTCCTCGCCGTCGCGGAATTCGGCAGCTTCACCCGGGCCGCGGAGCGCCTGCACATCGCGCAACCGGCCTTGTCCCAGCACGTCCGAGAGTTGGAGAGCGAACTCGGCATTAAGGTGTTCGACCGCACGACCCGCCGCGTTGAACTGACCGAAGCGGGCCGTGAGTTCCGCAATGCGGCGGCAAAGATCGTCGGCGACTTGGCAAATGCTGCGCGCAATGCGCACGAACTCGCCGAGCGCAAGCGCGGCAAGGTGACAGTTGCCGCGCCGCCGCTCTTGTCGGCGGGGGTTCTGCCGCGGGCGATCGCGGAATTCCGCACGGAATATCCGGGCATCCAGGTCAGCGTCGTGGAAGCGCGTGCGGATGAAATCGTCGAGCACGTTCGATCGGGAAACGCGGATTGCGGCTTCGGCACGTTCAGGTCAGGCGAGGACGGCATCGATGCGACACTGCTGACCAGAGACAGCCTCGCGGTGTTCTGCGCGCCGTCGAGTGCGCTCGCGGACAAGAAGCGCATCAGTTGGAGAGATCTGGCAAATTTTCCGCTCGTCACATTGACGCGTGACAGCGGCATCCGCTCGCTCGTCGAGTTTGGGTTCGAGACAGCGCAGATGGCGCTCAATCCTGCTTACGAAGTCTCCTACGTGACCACCGCATTGGCGATGGTCGAGGCTGATCTGGGAATTGCCATCCTGCCGACCTATGCCTGGATTGCCGCCGACAAAACCGCTGTCACGGCGATATCGCTAATAAAACCGGTCATCACCCGCGACGTCGTGCTGATAACGCGGGCCGGGCGCTCGCACTCGCCCGCCTTGGCAAGCTTCGCACGCCTGCTCGAAAGGCACACGATCGCCGCGTTCCCATCCAAAGAAAAACAATAATTCGTTTATCTCGAAGCACGCGCTTTCAAAATCCCGCCATCGTGCGTAATGAGGGGCGGCAAGACACGCTCCTTCCAGATAATAGGTCATTGCTCTATGGGCCGGATCGATACACGACTGACAGAACTCGGCATTGAACTCCCATCGCCGCCGCCGCCGCGCGCGGCGCGTATCGTCATGGCCAAGATTGCCGGCGGCTTCCTGTTCGTTTCAGGCCAGCTCCCGTCATGGAACGGAGAACTCCGCTTCGTCGGCAAGGTCGGGCGGGAGTTCGACCTTGAGGCCGCGCAAGCAGCGGGCCGGCTATCGGCCCTCAACGTGCTCGCCCATGCGCGCGCCGCGCTCGCCGGCGACCTCGATCGCATCGCGGAGGTGGTCTCTCTGCGCGGCTACGTGAATGTCGCACCCGATTTCATCGACATCGCGCAATCGGTCAACGGCGCATCGGACCTGATGACGGAAGTGTTCGGCGCCGCCGGCGCGCACACCCGCACGGCCATTGGCGTCGCCATGATGCCCTACAATGCAGCAATCGAGATTGAAGCCCAGTTCCTGATCGGATAGCGATCCGTCCCTCTTTCATCGGAGACATGCAATGCTCTACATCATCTACCAGGAAGACCGCCCCGATGGCGCCGAGATCCGCGCCGCGGCGCGTGAGGCGCATTTCGCCTATCTCGACAAGCACGAAGACATTCTGGTTCTGGGCGGGGCGCTGCTGGCCGGAGACGGCGACAGCACGCGCACCGGCAGCGTCTTGATCGTCAATGTGCCGGGCCGCGCAGAGGCCGAAGCGTTCTCGGAGAACGAGCCTTTTCGCAAGGCGGGGCTGTTCAGTTCGGTGAAGATATCGCGCATGCGCCGTGGACAATGGAATCCCGCAGCGGCACCGAAAACGGCCGAAGGAAATTGAGGCGGGGCCGCGCTGTCGAAACCGCTCGCGCGGCGAACTGACCGATTTTATGACGGGCTAGGAGCCGGTGCGCTGCGCGCGCTTTCGCCGATGCTTTGACGGAGCAGATACCGCCGCCAAGCCCGCGTAACCGCGTTCAAGCCCGGCGATGATGCCGGGCCCTTCGGACGCAAAAAAATCGCGAAGCCGCTCGTGCAATGGCATCAGCGGCATCCCGCGCCGATTGACGACGAACCACCGGCGCATCAACGGCCAGCCTTCCACCGGCAAGATCTTGAGCAGCCCGAGGCCGAGCTCCAGCCCGATGGTGTGTTGAGAGATGCCGGCGATACCGATCCCGGCCATGACGGCCTGCTTGATCGTCTCATTGCTGCTTGACGTCATCGCCACCCGCGGCTGAAATCCGGCGCCATCGAAAAATGCGGACACAAGCGAGCGCGTGCCCGATCCGTCCTCGCGGAAGACGAACGTTTCGCTCGCGAGATCGGTACGCCGGATGCTGGTCCGCTTCGTCAGCGGGTGCGTGGGCGCCGCGATCAGCACCGTCGGATGCGGCGCAAAGGGGTGCATGTCGACGTCGAAGTCGTCCGGCGGGCGTCCCATGATGGCGAGATCGACGTCGCCGTTCGCCAGCCAATCCAGAATCTGACGCCGGTTGCCGTCGACGAGCCGGATGGTCACGCCCGGATACTGCGACTGGAAGCGCGCGAGGATATGCGGGACGACATATTTCGCGGTGCTCACCAGGCCGACCGAGGCGCGCCCTCCCCCGCCGGTTTTGAGCGCGAGCATGGCCTGGTCGGCATCGTTGAGCGCGGTCATGACAACGTCGGCGTAGCCGAGGAGCGAGCGCCCCGCTTCGGTCAGTGACGTCTTCTTGCCGACGCGCGCGAACAGCGGAAAGCCGCTGATCGACTCGAGTTGTTTGATCTGGAACGAAACCGCCGCAGGGGTGAGGTGAAGCTGCTCTGCTGTTCGCGCAAACGACAATGATTTCGCGGCGGCGACAAAGACTTGGAGCTGGCGGACCGTGGCCTGGCGCATGGTGGATGCTCAAGGCAACCCTTGTCTCCAACACAAAAACATTTTGTTTTCCCTGATGCAAGCCCCGGCCTAGCCTCGGCGTTATTCCGACATTCGGCGGTACGAGGACCAGGCCCATGAACAAGCCAGTCGTCACCAAGATCACGGACGCAAAACGCCGCTTCCAGTCGGGCGTGCTGCAATACAAACAGATGGGGTACTGGGATCCCGACTACGAGCCCAAGCCGACCGATGTGCTCGCCGTGTTTCGCATCACGCCGCAGGACGGGGTCGATCCGGAAGAAGCGGCCGCGGCGGTCGCCGGGGAATCCTCGACCGCGACCTGGACCGTGGTCTGGACCGATCGGCTGACCGACTATCCGAACTACCAGGCCAAGGCCTATCGCCTCGACCCCGTGCCCGGAACACCCGGGCAATACTTTGCTTATATCGCCTATGACCTCGACCTGTTCGAGGAAGGTTCGATCGCCAATCTGACCGCGTCGATCATCGGCAATGTCTTTGGCTTCAAGCCGCTGAAGGCGCTGCGCCTGGAGGATATGCGCTTCCCGGTTGCCTATGTGAAGACATTCCAGGGACCGGCGACCGGCATCGTGGTCGAGCGCGAGCGGCTCGACAAGTTCGGCCGGCCGCTGCTGGGCGCAACGGTCAAACCGAAGCTCGGACTTTCGGGTCGCAATTACGGCCGCGTCGTCTACGAGGCGCTGAAGGGCGGGCTCGACTTCACCAAGGACGACGAGAACATCAACTCGCAGCCCTTCATGCATTGGCGCGACCGCTTCCTCTATTGCATGGAAGGCGTGAACAAGGCGGCCGCCAGGACCGGCGAGATCAAGGGCCACTATCTCAACGTCACCGCCGCGACGATGGAGGACATGTACGAACGCGCCGAATTCGCCAAGCAACTCGGCAGCGTCATCATCATGGTCGATCTGGTCATCGGCTATACGGCGATCCAGTCGATATCGAAGTGGGCGCGCCGGAACGACATGATCCTGCATCTGCATCGCGCCGGTCACTCGACTTATACCCGCCAGAAAAACCACGGCGTCTCATTCCGCGTCATCGCCAAGTGGATGCGCATGGCCGGCGTCGACCACATCCATGCCGGCACCGTCGTGGGCAAGCTCGAAGGCGACCCCAACGTTATCCGCGGCATTTACGACACCTGCCGCGAGACGCACGTGCCGCAGAACCTGGAACACGGCATCTTCTTCGAACAGCCCTGGGCGAGCCTGAAGAAGACCATGCCGGTCGCGTCCGGCGGCATCCATGCGGGGCAAATGCATCAGCTCATCACGTATTTGGGCGAAGACGTCGTACTTCAGTTCGGCGGCGGAACGATCGGCCACCCGATGGGCATCCAGGCCGGCGCGACGGCCAACCGCGTCGCACTCGAAGCGATCATCAAGGCGCGCAACGAAGGCAAGGACATCTGGCGCGAGGGACCGCAAGTCCTCGCCAATGCCGCAAAGACCTGTACGCCCTTACGCGCCGCGCTCGACACCTGGAAGGACGTCACTTTCGATTACGCCTCGACCGACTCGGTCGATTTCGTTCCCACACCCGTCGCCGCCGTCTGACCGCAAGGATCATCGCCATGCGTCTCACCCAGGGTCAATTTTCGTTCCTGCCCGATCTCACCGACGACGAGATCAAGCAGCAATGCGACTACGCGCTGCAACAAAGCTGGTCTCTGGCGGTCGAATTCACCGACGATCCGCACCCGCGCAACACCTATTGGGAGATGTGGGGGACGCCGATGTTCGATCTCAGGGATCCGGCCGGCGCGCTGTTCGAGGTGAACGAGTGCCGCAAGGCGCACGCCGACAAATACATCAAAGTGCTCGCCTTCGACAGGAACAGAGGGTTTGAGACGATCCGCATGTTCTTTCTCGTCAATCGTCCGAAGGAAGAGCCAGGCTTCGATCTCATCCGCTCCGACGGTCCGGGGCGCGCGGTTCACTACACCCTGCGCCCCTACGCCGCCGAGCAGCCGGCCGGCCAGCGTTACCGGTAACGAGGACTATATGAACGCAATGGTCGAGCTCGTGAAGGACAGTCCCCTGGTCGATCAGGTCGACCTCGCCAAGCTCTACGCCGAGAGCGACATCGAGGCGACGTTCACCGAGATCGACCGCGAGCTGATCGGCTTGGTTCCGGTCAAGACGCGCATCCGTGAGATCGCCGCGCTGCTGCTGGTCGAACGCGCACGTCAGCTCATGGGCATCGAGGCGCAGGCGCCATCGCTGCACATGTGTTTCACCGGAAACCCCGGCACCGGCAAGACCACCGTGGCCCGGCGGATGGCGCAAATCCTCCACCGGCTCGGCTATGTGCGGCGCGATCATGTGGTGAACGTCACGCGCGACGATCTGGTCGGCCAATATATCGGCCACACCGCGCCGAAGACCAAGGACGTCATCAAGAAGGCCATGGGCGGCGTCCTGTTCATCGACGAGGCTTATTATCTCTATCGGCCAGAGAACGAGCGCGATTACGGCCAGGAGGCGATCGAAATTCTTCTCCAGGTCATGGAGGACAATCGCGACGACCTGGTGGTGATCCTGGCCGGCTATCGCGACCGCATGGACGTGTTCTTCCGCAGCAACCCGGGCATGGCGTCGCGCATCGCCCACCACATCGATTTCCCCGACTACTCGGCCGATGAGCTGCATCGCATCGCCGAGCTCATGGCCGCTTCGATGCACTATCGCTTCGATGCCGAGGCGCAGGCCGCCCTGCGCGAATACATTTGCCTGCGCATGACGCAGCCGCGTTTCGCCAATGCCCGCTCGATCCGCAATGCGCTCGATCGCGCCCGTTTGCGGCAGGCCAAACGCCTGTTCGAGAACAGAGCCGCCCCGATCGACCGGCGCGCACTGGAGACCATCGCGGCCGCCGACCTAAGGGCAAGCCGGGTGTTCCAATACAAGAATCAACAAAGATCGACGGAGGATGACAATGCCAAGGCGGGGGCAGACGGTCACTGAGGTTTTCCGCGAAGAACAGAGCTGCGTTCCCTCGCTCGACGCCGATCTCATCGCGCTCATCGAGCATCTTCAGAACGCGTTCAAATCGATCGCCTCGATTACGGCACAAGGCGTGCTCGACTGCTACACCGGGCACAGCGTCGGCATCAATATCCAGGGCGAAGAGCAGAAGCTGCTCGATACGCTGACCAACGACATCATCATCGGCGCCTGCGAAGAAAGCGGCACACTCTGCGGCATCGCCTCCGAGGAAATGGAGGATGTCTACGAGGTCCCGAAGTGGTTCGGCAGCGGCCCCTATCTGCTCGTCTGCGATCCGCTCGACGGCTCGTCGAACATCGACGTGAATGTCACGATCGGATCGATCTTTTCCGTCCTCCGCGCGCCTAAAGGAACGACCGAACCGACGGTCGATGCCTTCCTTCAACCTGGCACGCAGCAGGTTGCCGCCGGCTACGCGCTCTACGGCCCCGCCGCGATGCTGGTGATGACGCTTGGACACGGCGTTCACGGGTTTACGTTCAATCGCGAGCTGGCGGCTTACGTCCTGACTCATCCTCACATGCGGATTCCGGAGACGGCGTGCGAGTTCGCGATCAATGCCTCCAACGAGCGCTTCTGGGAGCAGCCCGTCCATCGTTACGTCACGGAATGTCTGCAGGGCAAGGCGGGGCCGCGCGCCGTCGACTTCAACATGCGCTGGATCGCATCTCTGGTCGCCGAGGTTCACCGCATCCTGATCCGGGGCGGCGTTTACATGTATCCGCGCGACAGCAAGGACCCAACCAAGGCCGGACGCCTGCGCCTCCTGTACGAGGCCAACCCGATGGCCATGCTCATCGAGCAGGCCGGCGGCGCCGCCTCGACAGGCCGAGAGCGTATCCTCTCGGTCGAGCCGGATAGCCTACATCAGCGCATCCCGCTCATTCTCGGATGCAAAGCCGAAGTCGACCGGCTGGTCCGGTATCATGCCTCCTTCGACACGGGCGACACTACGGTACTGGAGGCTCCACTGTTCAATGTTCGCTCGCTCTTCCGAACGGCGTGATGACGGAACAGCCCCATGTCGGTCAAGCATCCCATTGTCGCGATCACGGGCTCATCGGGCGCCGGGACAACGACGATCAGACACACGTTCCAGCTGATATTCCGGCGCGAGAAGATCAATGCCGCCATCGTCGAGGGCGACGCGTTCCATCGTTACGACCGCGCCGAAATGAAGATCAAGATGGCCGAGGCGCTGAAGAACGGCGATCAGCATTTCAGCCATTTCGGGCCGCAGAACAATCTGTTCGAGGCGCTTGAGAAACTGTTCCGGACCTATGGAGAATTCGGCGCGGGGCGGGTGCGGAAATATCTGCATGATGACGCCGAAGCATCCGCGTGTGGACAGAAGCCCGGCCAGTTCACGCCCTGGGAGGATCTCGAAGGCGGCACCGATCTCTTGTTCTATGAAGGACTGCATGGCGGTGTCGTCACCGACACGGTCAATGTGGCCCAGTACACCGATCTTCTCATCGGTGTCGTTCCGATCATCAATCTCGAATGGATCCAGAAGCTGCACCGCGACAAGCTGGTGCGCGGCTATTCGCAGGAGGCCGTGGTCGACACCATCCTGCGGCGCATGCCGGACTACGTGAACTATATCTGTCCGCAGTTCTCGCAGACGCACGTCAATTTCCAGCGTGTGCCGATCGTCGATACGTCGAACCCATTCATCGCCCGCGACATCCCGACCGCCGACGAGAGCATGCTGGTGATCCGTTTCCGCGATCCGCGCGGCATCGACTTCCCCTACCTCCTGTCAATGCTGCACGACAGCTTCATGTCGCGCCCCAACACCATTGTCTGCCCCGGCGGCAAGATGGCGCTGGCGATGCAGCTCATCTTCACGCCGATGCTCTGGCAGCTCATGGACAAGAAGAAGCGCGCAGACCGAGGAGACGGATGATGAATGTTCTGACCAAGTTCGATGCCGCGACCGATCACCGCCGCCTCGCGAACGCGTTGCGCATGCTGTCGGTCGATGCGGTCGAGCAGGCCAAGTCCGGCCATCCCGGCGCGCCGATGGGCATGGCCGACACCGCGGAAGTGCTCTGGCGGCGGTACTTGAAGCACGATCCCGCCGATCCGCGCTGGCCCGACCGCGACCGCTTCGTGCTCTCCAACGGGCACGCCTCGATGCTGCTATACGCGCTGCTGCACCTGAGCGGCTACGACCTCTCCATCGACGAGTTGAAACGCTTTCGTCAGCTCGGCTCGAAGACGCCGGGGCATCCGGAATATGGCGTCACGCCCGGCGTCGAGACCACGACCGGTCCGCTCGGACAGGGACTAGCCAACGCGGTCGGCATGGCGCTGGCGGAGAAGCTGCTGGCCGCGGAGTTCAATCGCCCCGGTCACACCATCGTCGACCACCGCACCTACGCTTTTGTCGGCGACGGTTGCCTGATGGAAGGTCTCTCGCACGAGGCTTGCTCGCTTGCTGGTGTCCTCGGGCTGGAGAAACTGATCGTCATTTACGATGACAACGGCATATCGATCGACGGTCCCGTCAAGCAATGGTTCGCCGACAATACGCCGGCACGGTTCGCCGCCTATGGCTGGCGCGTCCTTTGCGACATTGACGGCCATGACGCCGCCGCCGTCGAGCGGGCGCTCTCAGAGGCACAGAAGCTCACAGGCAAGCCGAGACTGATCTGCTGCAAGACCGTCATCGGTTGGGGCGCGCCGGACAAAGCAGGCTCGCACGACGTGCACGGCGCGCCGCTTGGCGCGACGGAAGCGGCTGCGACCAGAACCGCACTGGGATGGCCATTCGCTGCTTTCGAGGTGCCGCCGGACATCAAAGCCGCGTGGAACGCCCGCGAAAGAGGCAGCCGCGAGCATCTCGCCTGGCAGCGCCGCTTCGAGGCCTATGGAGCGGCATTTCCCGACCTGGCGGCCGAGTTCTCGCGCCGCACGGCCGGTG
>DATARB010000165.1:0-46418 GCA_036264375.1 Pseudolabrys sp. | reverse complement strand
TTGTACACAATGGCATACCGCTTGCTTCAATGAGGATGGAGCGGAAGCAGGGAGTTGGGCGTGACTGAAACGGTTGCCGCGATCGTCGCCGCGCATCGCGCGCGGACAAGCTCGCCGGCCGAAACCGTGGCGCGCAGCTACGCACGCATCCGCAGCTACAACGATCCTGCGGTCTTCATCAGCCTGCGCGAAGAAAAGGACGCGATCGCCGAGGCCGAAAGTCTCGCTGCGAAGGACGCGAACGCATTGCCGCTGTTCGGCGTGCCGGTCGCGGTGAAGGACAACATCGACGTCAAGGGACTTTCGACCACCGCGGCCTGCCCCGCGTTCTCGTATCAACCGTCGCACGATGCGACATCGGTGGCGCGGCTGCGCGCGGCCGGCGCCATCATAATCGGCAAGACCAATCTCGATCAATTCGCAACCGGCCTCAACGGTACGCGCTCGCCCTACGGCACCCCCATCAACCCGATGCGCGCCGATCTCATTCCGGGCGGATCGAGTTCGGGCTCGGCGGTTGCGGTCTCCACAGGCCTGGTGCCGCTCGCGCTCGGCACCGACACGGCGGGCTCGGGCCGCGTGCCGGCGATGCTCAACAACATCGTCGGGCTGAAGCCGAGCCTCGGCATGGTCTCGACCGCGGGGGTCGTGCCGGCCTGCCGCACGCTCGATTGCGTCTCGGTGTTTTCGCTCACGGTCGACGATGCCGTGACCGCGCTCACCGCAATGACCGGCCCAGATCCCGCTGATCCCTTTTCACGCGACAGGCGGCTCCGCGACCTCACGCCATTTCCGGCGAAAGTCCGCCTCGGCGTGCCCCGCAACGGCCAGCTGATCTTTTTCGGCGATCGCGCATCTGAAGCGGCCTACGGCGAAGCGCTGACGCGCTGGACCGCGCTCGGCGCCGAACTGGTCGAGTTCGACATGGAGCCGTTCTACGAGACCGCGCGGCTGCTCTATGACGGCCCGTGGGTTGCCGAACGCACGCTGGCCGCGCGCTCGCTGCTGGCGTCGGACCCGGATGCGATCCATCCGGTCACGCGCGAGATCATGCTTGGCGGCTTGCGTCCGACGGCGATGGATGCCTTCGCGGCGTTTTATGAGCTGGAAGGGCTGCGGCGCGTCGCCGATGTGACGTTCCAAGCGGTCGATGCGCTGGCGCTGCCGACCGCGCCGACGGCCTACACGGTCGCGCAAGTGCTGCACGATCCGATCCAGCTCAACAGCCGGCTCGGCAGCTATACAAATTTCGTCAACCTGCTCGATCTCTGCGGCCTCGCATTGCCAGCTGCGATAACCGACGCCGGCATTCCCTTCGGCATTACATTGCTGGCGCCGGGCGGCGGAGATGCGCGGCTGGCCGAGATCGGCCGCGTCTTCCATGCCGACACCGAGCTTCCGATCGGCGCGCTCAAGGTGCCGCAGCCGCCGCTTGCGCCTCTGCCGATGGCGCCCGCGGCCGGCGAAGTCGCGGTGGCCGTCGCCGGTGCGCATCTGTCGGGCCTGCCGCTCAACGGCGAATTGCGCGCGCTCGGCGGCCGGCTGCTTGCATGCGTGAAAACCGCGCCGGACTATCGCTTCTTCGCGCTCGACACCACGCCGGCCAAGCCCGGTCTCTTGCGTGTCGCGGAAGGGCAGGGCGCGAGCATCGAGATCGAAGTCTGGGCGCTGCCGGAGCAGGACTTCGGCCGCCTGGTCGCATCAACTCCGGCGCCATTGTCCATCGGCACAGTCATCCTCGCGGAGGGCCATAGCGTGAAGGGCTTCTTGTTGGAAGCCGCCGCAGCACAGGGCGCACGCGACATTTCGTCGTTCGGTGGCTGGCACAATTATCTCGCGCAGGAGAAGGCGCCGGCTTAGTCGCGTCGAACTACGGCGAATAGACGACCTCACAAACGCGCGGCCAACCAGCGCGGCGGCGCCGCACCGGTCTGGGAGCACGGTGGCCGTTAGCCGGGCGCCGCTGCGTCGTGGGATACCTCCAAACGCTGGAGGTAGAGGCGATATGCTAAAGGCATTGCTCACGCGGTGCGCGTGCCCCAAAGTAGGTATTGGCGAAGCACGGGCCGCACAGGTCAGCCGGTGTCGGATCGTGTGCGAAACGATCGGTCGGAGTGCCGCGACCGGGTAGCGCTGGTCGGTATTGCGGCTGCCAGCATGGCCGAGGGCCGGACGCCGCGACACCGCGCTGCTTGGCAGCGCGTGCACGCTGGCCAATGCGAGTGACAAAGCTCTGCCGAACAGAGGATCTTCGATGGATCTGTCGGCGTACCATTTAGGTTTCGATCGCGGGCACGCCGAGTCGGCCCGCTCCGCGATCCTGCGCTACGGGTTGGCAGTCGGTTGCGTCGCGATTGCCCTTGGCTTGGCGTTGGGCTCGGAACTCTACGGCACTCGCGACCTGGAACTGCCGGTGTTCGAGTTGGCCATCGCGCTGGTCGCCTGGTTTGCGGGGATCGGGCCTTCCATCACAGCGGTCGTGTTGTCCTGCGCGTGCTACACCTACTTCTTTACGGAGCCCCTCTACACCTTCGAAGTATCCAGCGGAGACCTGCCGGGCTTTGCCCTTTTTATCGCCTGGGCGACCATCGTTGCTTCGTTCGTCAATGTTCGGCGCCGAGTCGAGGCGGATCTGCGCGCGACACGCGACCACCTTCAGCTTGAGGTGGAACAGCGCAAGCTGCGAGACGAGGAGGTCCGTAAACTTAATCGCGAGCTCGTGAGGCGGGCTGCCGCACTCGACGCCAGCAACAAGGAATTGGAATCTTTTGCCTATTCCGTCTCGCATGATTTGCGCGCGCCGCTTCGCCATGTTGCCGGGTACTCAGAGCTCCTGCAGAGACATGCCTCCTCTTCGTTCGATGAAAAGAGCCATCGATACATTGAGACGATCGTCGAGTCGTCTCGACGCATGGGAACCTTGATCGACGATCTGCTGTCGTTTTCCAGGATCGGGCGTGCCGAGACGAAAAAAACGCAGGTGAGCCTCGAGCAGCTTGTCAGGGAAGTCGTCGCCGAGGTCAGCCAGGATGCGAGCGGACGAGACATTGCGTGGAAGATCGGCGCGCTTCCGGTCTGCTACGGCGATCGCACCATGCTGAAGCTGGTTATTACCAATCTCCTTTCCAATGCGGTGAAATTCACACGCATGCAGGCGCGCGCCACAATCGAGGTCGGATGCGTGGACGCAATCCAGGATGAAGTGGAGATATTCGTCAGGGACAATGGCGCAGGATTCGACATGCAATACGCAAACAAACTGTTTGGCGTGTTTCAGCGTCTTCATCGCACAGAAGAATTCGAAGGCACCGGCATAGGGCTGGCGACCGTTCAGCGCATCGTCAATCGCCATGGAGGGAAGGTCCGGGCCGAGGGAGCGGTAGATCAAGGCGCGAGCTTCTATTTCTCGTTGTCGAAAGTGCACAGTGGAGCGGAAAGGACCGCGAACTCGCCATGAGCATGCTAGGGCGTATACTACTCGTCGAGGACGACCCGAGAGACGTAGAACTTACTCTGACAGCGCTGGACGATTACAAACTTGCCAATGAGGTCGTCGTCGCCCGCGATGGTCAAGAGGCTCTCGATTTTCTGTATTGCCGGGGACAATTCCTCGCTCGTCCCCATGATAACCCCGCAGTGATGCTGCTGGACCTGAAACTACCGAAGGTCGACGGATTGGAGGTCTTGCAGCAGGTCAAAGCCGACGATCGGCTCAAGATGATCCCGGTGGTGGTGTTGACATCGTCCCGTGAGGAGCAAGACATGTTGAGGAGTTACAAATTCGGCGTGAATGCCTACGTCGTAAAGCCCGTCGACTTCCACGAGTTCGTCAATGCCATCAAGGAACTGGGCGTATTCTGGGCGGTGATCAATGAGCCGCCGCCGGGCAGCATCAAGAGGTGACCGTGGCGTCTGTTCCCCGGATTCTCCTATTGGAGGACGATCCCCGCGACGCGGAGCTGGTTGGTGAGCTCCTGAAAGCGGACCAATTCATCTGTGAAATAACGCGCGTTCAAACTCGTGCTGATTTCATCGCCGCGCTTGAAAGCAATCAAATCGATCTGATCCTCGCGGATTATAAGCTTCCTGCTTTCGACGGCCTTTCCGCCTTGAACCTTGTTCTGAAGGATCGGCCCGATCTGCCTTTCATCTTTGTCTCCGGCACACTCGGGGAGGAAGTCGCGATCGAAGCGCTGAAAATCGGCGCGACGGATTATGTTCTGAAGACGCGGCTGTCGAGGCTCGCACCGTCGGTGCGGCGCGCGCTGCGCGAAACACGAGAACGGACCGAACGCAAGAAGGCCGAGGAGGCCGCGCGCCGGAGCGAGAAAGAACTGCTCGAAGTGATCGAAGCTATACCGGCCATGGCATTTACCAACCTGGCCGACGGAAGCAACGCTTGGGCAAATCGACAATGGGTGGAATATACAGGACTGTCTCTGGACGACACCTCGGGCCTCGGTTGGGGGGGCACAATTCATCCGGCTGATGCCGATGCACACATGGCCAAGTGGCGGCAGTCGATGGCCGCCGGTGAGCCGTTCGAGAGCGAGGCTCGCCACCGGAGTGCTCATGGTGAATACCGCTGGTTTCTCGTTCGCGCTGTCCCCCTGCGCGATGAGCACGGCAAGGTCCGCAAATGGTATGGCACTTTGACGGACATCGAAGATCGCAAGCGGGCAGAGCAAGAGCGCGAAAGGCTGCGGCAACTAGAGGCCGACTTGGCCGATGTAAACCGCATAATGACCATGGGAGAATTAGCCGCGTCGATCGCTCACGAAATCAAGCAGCCCATCGCCGCCGCGGTAATGCACGCCCAGGCCTGCACGGAATGGTTATGTCGTGATGTGCCCGATGTGACGGCAGCGTGCCGGGCCGCGTCGGGCACCGTCATGGACGCAGAGCGCGCCGCGTCCATCATCGACCGTGTTCGCTCGCTCTACCGGCAAGAGACGCCCAGACGGGACCTGGTTGACCTGAACGACATCATTCGAGAGATGAGCGTCTTGCTGAGCGATACGGCTACGCGGAGCTCCGTCTCAATCCGCGCCACGCTCGCCTCGGGGCTTCCGGCGATTAAAGCGGATCGCGTACAGCTGCAACAAGTTTTAATGAATCTCATGCTCAACGGCATCGAGGCGATGCAAGAAAACGGCGGTGAGCTGGCCGCCGCCTCCGAGCGTACGGAGGATGGTCAGGTACTGATTTCGGTGAGCGATTCAGGCATTGGGCTTCCTGTCGACAAGAGCCAACGCATATTTGAGGCATTCTTCACCACGAAGCCACAAGGCAGTGGCATGGGGTTGTCCATCAGCCGGCGAATAATCGAGTCGCATGGCGGCCGCTTATGGGCGAGCCCCAACACAGGACGGGGTGCGACGTTTCAGTTCACGCTGCCGCCGACTTGACTACGCCATCTCGCGCGTTGCGAACCGCACGCGCTGCCGGCGCACGCGATCTTCATCGACGACGACGCCGAGACCGGGTCGATCGAGTCCCTCGACATGGCCGCGCGCGGTCGGAATGGGCTGCGCGGTGACGTCCTCGCCGAGCGCGGTGTGCGTCAGCGTCAGGCCCCAGGCGATGTTGGGGATCACGGCTGCGACGTGCAGCGCCGCCGCGCAGGCGATACTCGACTCGCCGGTCTTGCACGAGATGTTCACGCTCATGCCGAGGCTGTCGCACAGCCGTCCGGCCTCGGTGAGCGCGCGAATGCCGCCGAGCTTGATCGCCTTCAGGCTCACGCCGCGCGCGGCTTTGCGCTCAGCATGGCGCTTGATGTCATCGAACGAATGAATGCCTTCGTCGGCGCCGATGGCGATGCGCGTCGCCGCGGCCACCGCCGCCATGCCGGTGAGATCGCCGGCCGTCACCGGCTGCTCGAAGAAGCCGAGCCCGGACCCGTCCACCGCGCGCACATAATCGAGCGCTTCCTGAGTGCTGAAACCCTGGTTGGCGTCCGCCGAAATCAGGGCGTCCGCGCCCAGGATCTGACAGATCGCGCGCGTGCGCGCCGCGTCGCTGGCCGGCGTGTCGACGCCGACCTTGATCTTGTAGGCGGTGAAGCCCGCCGCCTTCTTCTTCTCGGCGTCGCGCAGATCGCCATCGTAATCGCCGCCGCCGATCACGCCCAGCAACGGCAAGCGCGTGCGTTTGCGCTCGCCGAGCAGTTCATGCACGGGCTTGCCTGACGCGAGGCCGCTGAGGTCATGCAAAGCAATCTCGATCGCCGCCTTGGCGCCGTGATTGCCGTACATGCGGCCATCCATCGCGGCCAGCGCGCCCTCGATGTCGCGCGCATCGCGCCCGCGCAGCGCGGCGCTGAGATAGTGCACGGCGGAGACGAGGCTCTCCAGCGTATCGCCGGTCATCACCGGCGCCGACGCGGCCTCGCCCCAGCCGACGAGGCCGTTGTCGGTGTCGATGCGCACCAGCACATTGTCGGCCTGCCGCACCTCTTCGCCCGCCATGATGACGGGTTTGAGCATCGGCAGGCTGATGGCGATCGGTTCGATGGATGTGATGTGCATGATGCGACGTGAGCGTCCTTCTGCTCCCCTCCCCCACGAGCTCTTGCGAGTGGCGGGGAGGGGTCGGGGGTGGGGGCGAGATGCTGCGATCGAAGACCCCACCCGGGTTCGCATCGCTGACGCGACGCTCACCGACCCTCCCCGCCGCTTCGCGGCGGGAGGGTAAGAACTACAACTTCTTGATCCCGGCCTGATCGATGATGTCTCTGAAAATCACGATCTCCTTGCTCACCCGGGCCCAGGCCGCCTTGGCGCCCTTCGGATTGACCTGGAAGCCGGCATTGTAGAGCTTCTCTTTGATATCGGGCCTGGCCAGCACTTTGAGCGTTTCGGCTTCCAGCCACGTGACGATCTCGGGCGGCGTCTTGGCCGGCGCGAGCAGCACCGTGTCGGTCGGGAAGACGAAGTCCGGGTATCCGGCTTCGACCATGGTCGGCACGTCGGGCAAATCCGGCCAGCGGCTTAGGGCCGAGACGGCGAGGCAGCGCAGCGTGCCGCTCTTGATGTGCGGCGCGGCCGGCGCCAGCGAGCCGGAGCTCATTTGCACCGTGCCCGCGAGCAGCGCCTGTAGCGCGTCTCCGCCGCCCTTGAAGACGACCTCTTCCAGCTTGGTCAGTTTCTCGCGCGACTTCAGCACGGCCGCCTGGAGCTGCGGCGTGGTGCCGATCGGCGGCGTGGAGATGTTGAACTTGTCCGGGTTCGACCGCGCCAGCGCGACGAATTCCTTCATCGTTTTCGCCGGCAGTTCCGACCTCACCACGAATGTGTTGGGCGAGCTCGCCAGTTCGCTGACGCCGACGAAGTCCTTCTCGGCGTCGTAAGGCAGCTTGCTGTACAGCCCGACATTTACCGAATAGGCATTGGTCGCGAGCAGCAGCGTGTAGCCGTCTGCCTCGGACCGTGCGGCCATGGCCATGCCGATATTGCCGCCGGCGCCGCCGATATTCTCGATGATGAAGGTCTTGCCGGTAGCTTGCTGCAGTGCGGCAGCGACCATGCGGCCGACCAGATCGGACGGACCGCCCGGCGTATTCGCTACGATGATCTTCACCGCCCGGTCGGGATAAGCGGCATAGGCTGAACGCACACGTAGAAATGCGGGCGCAGCGGCGCCTGCCGCGAGCACGCCCACCGATTTGACAAAGCGACGCCGTGACGGCGCCAAGGTGTCCTTGGATTTTGTCATCGTCCTCCCCTGGGTGTCCGGCTTTTTTGCGCTTAGCGCCGGTCTTGTGTGTAGGCTAAGCTCTCGTTCGCAGGGGAGCAATGGTTTCGCATGCGGCCGGGCAGGTTTGATCGTTGCCGATTTCACGATATTCAAACTGTTCGGTTGCGCCGCACATGACCGAACAGCAGACGCAGACAATGGCCTGGCATGAAATCGTGCTGGATACGCTCAAGAGCAACGATGTCCGTCTGATCACCTATGTTCCCGACAAGGTGTTCACCCCGCTGATCAAGGCGATCCACGCCGACGCTTTCTTCACCGCTTTGGTGTGCACGCGCGAAGAAGAAGCGCTCGGCATCGTCACCGGCGCATGGATGGGTGGCATGCGCGCCGCGGTGCTGATGCAGACCAGCGGCTTCGGCACCATCCCGAACGCGCTCGCCTCTCTCGTCGTGCCGTCGCAGATTCCGGCGCTCATATTTGTATCGGAACGTGGGACACTGGGAGAGTTCAATCTCGGCCAGGCCATGGTGTGCCGCACCATGCGGCCGGTGCTCGATGCGCTCGGCATCGAGACCCACACCATCACGCGCCACGACGAGCTTGCCTTCATTGTCGACCGTTCGATCAAGCAGGCGGTGGCGACGCAGGCGCCGGTCACCTTCATCCTCTCGCCGCTGCTCACCGGCGGCAAAGTGTTCGCAGCGTGAGGCGGGCATGAGCACAGAAAAAGCCGCCAGCGCGCGCGATACGAAAATCATGAACCGTTTCGATTTGACCCGGCGGCTGGTGGCGCAACTGCGCCATGACGAGGCGGTCGTCGCCGGCATCGGCAACGCGAATTTCGATCTGTGGGCGAGCGGCCGCCGGCCGCAGAACTTCTACATGCTCGGCAGCATGGGGCTCGCCATCCCGATTGCGCTTGGCGTCGCCATCGCGCAGCCGCAGCGGCACGTGATCGCGCTCGAAGGCGACGGTTCGCTGCTGATGCAGCTCGGTTGCCTCGCGACGGTAGCCCTGCGCAAGCCGGCGAACCTCACTATGATCGTGTGGGACAACGGCCTCTATCAGATCACCGGCGGGCAGACGGCGGCGAGCGCATCGGCTGCCGATCTTGTCGCCATCGCCAAGGGCTCCGGCCTCTCGAACGGCGCATGGGCCGCCGACGAAGACGATTTCGACCGGCTGGTCGCGGCGGCGCTGCGCGGCGGCCCGAGCCTGATCGCCGCGCGCATCGACGGCAAGCCGGCGGTCGCCACCACCGACCGGGATCCGGTGCAGATCCGCGAGCGCTTCATGCGCGGGCTCGGCGTGCGCCACGATCCGAATAGCTGAATCACCCTGCTTTGCCGGAACTCTCCATGACACCGGCCATCATCGCCATGCGCACCAAATCGGACAGGCTGTTTGCCGCCATCTTAGTCATCACGTTGGCGCGGTAGATTTCGACCGTTCGCGGGCTGATGCCGAGATCGAAGGCGATGATCTTGTTGGCGTGACCCGCTACGAGTGCCTCGAGGACCTGCCGCTCGCGGTTGGACAAGAGTGCGAGCTTGTCGTGGATGTCGCCGAGCTTGGCTTGGCGCTTGGCAGCGTCAGCGTCCTTGTCGAGCGCGGCGCGTACGGCGGCGAGCAGATGATCGTCCTCGAACGGCTTCTCGAGGAAATCGACGGCGCCGATCTTCATTGCCTCAACCGCCAGTGCGATGTCGCCATGCCCTGTGATGACGATCACCGGCAAATCTCGCTTTGCCTCACTCATCTTGCGCAGCAGGTCGATGCCGGTGATCCCGGGCATGCGCACGTCGGTGATGACGCAGCCGGAATTGACCTCCGGCATGATCTCGAGAAAAGCCTTGGCCGAGTCGAAACCGCGCACGGTGATGCCGGCCGACTTCAGCAGGAATTCCAGCGAATCGCGTACGGCCTCGTCGTCGTCGATTACGTAGATGGTCGGGTCACGCTGCATCGTCGACATCCTCTTCATTCACAGCTTGGAGAGTAAAGTGAAAGATGGTGCCGCCTGCCGGATTTGGCTCCGCCCAGATGCGTCCGCCATGCGCTTCGACAATGGTGCGTGAGATCGACAGTCCGACGCCCATGCCTTGCCGCTTTGTGGTGACGAAGGGCTGGAAAAGATGCTCGGCCACCTCCGCCGCGATCCCCGACCCGCTGTCGGCGACACTGATGCGCACATACGGTCCGCCGGCGGGAGCGATCGAAACGATGAGATCGCGCACCTGTGACGTTTCCATCGCATCCATGGCATTGCGAATGAGGTTGAGCAGCACCTGCTGGATCTGCACGCGGTCCGCCAGCACAAGGTCGACGGTCGAATCGAACTGGAACTGGACGCGAACGCCGCGGTCTTTCACGCCGACCAGCGCCAGGGCGCTCGCTTCTTCGACAAGCTTCGTGATGCTTTCGACGCGCCGTTCGCTTTCGCCGCGCGCGACGAAATCGCGCAGGCGGCGGATGATCTGTCCGGCGCGCATGGCCTGATCGGCCGCTTTCTCCAGCGCTTCGCGCAAAACGGCGGCCTTCTCGTCTCTGCTGTCCTCGAGTCTCCGGCGCGAGCCCTTCAGATAATTCGCAATGGCGGACAACGGCTGATTGAGTTCGTGAGCCAAGGCCGAGGCCATCTCGCCCATGGCCGTGAGCCGTGAAATGTGGACGAGCTCCGATTGTAATTCTTGCAGGCGCGCTTCCGTCTTCTGGCGCTCGGTCAGGTCGCGAATGAAGCCGGTAAAATAGCGGCGGTCGCCCGATCTCATTTCGCCGACCGCGAGCTCCATTGGAAAGGTGGAGCCGTCTTTGCGCTGACCCACGACAACGCGGCCGATGCCGATGATGCGGCGCTCGCCCGTCGTCCGGTACCGATGCAGGTAGCCGTCGTGGCTCTCGCGGTACGGCGACGGCATCATGATCTTGATGTTCTTGCCGATGGCTTCGCTCGGCGAATAGTCGAACAGCCGCTCGGCGGCCAGGCTGAAATTCTGGATGATGCCGCGTTCGTCGATGACGATCATCGCCTCCGGCACCGTGTCGAGAATCGATTGCAGGTGTGCCTCGCGCGCCAATGTGTCGTGCGTCATCTCGCGCGCGCGGCGGCGATTGCGATGCAAGACCTCACCGCCCCACGCCACGCCGACCGCGATCAGCGCGAACGCGACGCCATTGATGATGGCCGGATTCGGATTGGCTGAAAGTTCGCTGTTGAGGACGATGGCCGCGAGAAGGCTGAGCAAGGTTGCCAGCAGTCCCGGCCCGAGGCCGCCGACCGCGGCGGATATCAAAACCGCAGGCACGAAATAGAGGTAGACGGTGTCGTCTTGCAGGATGGGCAAAAGCAGCGTGCGAACCGCCAAGCACAAGACCACCGCGGTCGGGGCGACGCCGAAGCGCAAAATGCGGCCGCGCTCGCGTACGAAAAATAGACTATAATTATCAATAGCTTCAGGCATTGTTGTGCCTAGTCCGATTGACGCCCGTGGTTAGTGCTCGTCCCACCCCCGGACCACCTCCGGGAAACCCCCTATGGAGTTTATCTGAATTTCGATCCCTCACCGGCGGCGGTATCCAGAACCATCAGATTAACCAAGGGCGCCGCCATGTTCACCCAGCCGACGATCCCTCTCAGTCCTCCGCAGCACCGGATGAATCGTGACCTCCGGCCAGGACCATCGGTAGTATCATCCTCCGAGAGTCACAGCGCGATCGAGTCGATGGCCGCGCCGATGCCGGTCAGCCGCAATTCCGAGATCTTCGGAGAAAACGAGCCGGCCGAATACCTCTACAAGATCGTCAGCGGCACGGTACGGACCTATAAGATCCTCAACGACGGCCGCCGCCAGATCGGCTCGTTCTACCTCCCCGGCGATGTGTTCGGCCTTGAGGTCGGCGATGTTCACACCTTTTCGGCGGAAGCAATCACCGACTGCAAGGTGCTGGTCATCAAGCGCAGCGCCCTGGTCGGACTCGCCGCTCGCGACAACGAGGTGGCCCGCCAGCTCTGGACCATGACCGCCGGCGAACTGCACCGCGCCCAGAACCATATGATGCTGCTGATCAAGACCGCGCGGGAGCGGGTCGCGGGCTTCCTGCTGGAGATGGCCAAGCGCTCTACCGTGGCGACCGAAATCGAGCTGCCGATGTCCAGGCAGGATATTGCCGACTATCTCGGCCTCACCATCGAGACCGTGTCGCGCACGCTCACCCAATTGGAGAATGCGGCGACCATCGCCGTGCCGACCTCGCGCCGCATCGTGTTGCGCAATCGCGCCGCGCTGAGCCGCCTGAATTCGTAAGCGCCGAGCAAGTTCTCTCCCTGCTTCGTTCGGCTAACCTGCCTCGGCCGTTCCCCCACGGTCGAGGCAATTTCTTGTCTGATGCTAGGCCGCCCGCGCTTTCAGTGCGGACGCAGCCTCCACCGCCTCACCGGCGACCGCCTCGAAGTCCAGCCCCGTAAACTGGCCGGCCCGGCGCAGGATGCGGCCATCCACCACCACCGTGTCGATGTTTGACGGCTGCGCGAGCTGAACCAGCGCGTCGTAGGGATCGCCGATCGGCGCCAAGTTCGGCGCGTTGGCGCGGATGAGGATCAGGTCGGCGCGCTTGCCCGGCGTCAGCGAGCCGGTCTGGTTGCCAACGCCTAAGTCGAGCGCGCCGTCGATGGTCGCGAGTTGCACCAGCCGCCGCGTGGTCAGCTTGGACTTGTCGCCGAGCCGGTGCATGTTCAGTGAGAACAGGATGCCCATGTTCTTGAACATGTCGGCATCGAACGTGGTGGTGTGGTCTATCGACAGGCTCATGTTGACGCCAGCCGAGAGCATCTCCGCGAGCTGGGTGACACCCGGGCGTCGCGCTTCGCCGACCGGCGAGGTGCTGTAGCTCACTTGATTCTTGGCGAGTATGGCCCGGTCTTCCTCGGTGGTGCCGAGCGGGTGCACGAGCTGCACGTCGGAGCCGAGCAGGCCGGCCTCGTCCAATATCTTGATGCCGCCGGTTCCGGAGGTATGCAGCGTGATCGGCAGGCCGAGCTCGCGCGCCGCGCCCCATTCCTTCTTCGCCATCTCCACGCTGATGCCGCCGCGCGTGGCGCTGTTGGCGCCGTCGACGCTGCGCGAGCAGATGGCCAGGGTCAGCATCCCGCCTTTGGTCACCCAGTCGCGTTTGGCGCGGGCAAGATCGGCAAGGTCCATGGGCTTGTCGTTAGGGTCGCGTACCGGATTGCCGTAGGCGAAGCGGCCGCGGATGCCGGTATCGCGCATGGCGCTCATCTCGGCGTCGGCGTGCGCCGGGCTGCGCACATTGTGCGCCCAGTTCTGCGTCGTCGTGATGCCGGCGGCGAGCGCCTGCGCGAGGCCGAGCCGCACGCTGCGATAGCTGTCCTGCGGCGTGTAGAGCACGCCGTATTTGGCTGTCACCGGGAAGTAAGTGAGGCTGGCGTCGTCCTGCCGCATGAGCGGGCGCAGCAGCGTGGTCCAGTGATGCCAGTGCGTATCGACGAAGCCTGGCATGCAGATCATGTTCTTGCCGTCGATCACCTCGGCGCCCGACGCGTTGACGCTCGCGCCGATCCCGACGATCTCACCGTCCCGCACATGCACGTCGCCGCTGGCGAAATCGCCGACGCTCTCGTCCATCGACAACACGTGCGCACCGCGCACGACGAAATCGCCGCGCGGGGGCAGCGAAGCGGCCGGACGCGCCGCCGTTGCCGGGCCCGCGGCTTGCGCCAGCGCGCGGCCGCGCAGCATGCCGGCGGCGCCGAGCACGGTCGTGCCGGCGAGCACGGTGCGGCGGTCGAACAGATCCTTCCCCATGGGCTTCTCCCGAGTGATTGTCGTCACCGCGTGACCGTGCGGCGTTGCCGCAAGGCTAGCGCCAAACGAATCGGCCGGGCAAACTTTTGCGTGTGGGACGGCACGCATTGTTGCCCACCCCGGGAGTGGCTAGGCTCCGACAACAACAGCGGGGGAGGCGGGCTTGCCGAGTTACGACGGTATTGTCATTGGCGCCGGCCACAATGGGCTGACGCTTGCCGCCTATCTTGCGCGCGCGGGGCTGAAGATCGCCGTGCTCGAGCGCAACCCACACATCGGCGGGGGCTGCAGCACCGATGCCGAGCAGTTGCCCGGTTTCCGGCTCAATCTGCACGCCAATTTCTATATGGGCATCGGCCTGTCGCCGCTGCTGCACGATCTCGAGCTCTATCGTTATGGTTTTTCCTACATCGAGCCGCCGGTGCAGCAGGCGGCCGTCTTCCGCGACGGCACCGGCATCGTCATCCACAAGGATCTCGACAAGACCTGCGCGTCGTTGGCGCGCTTTTCCAAGCATGACGCCGAGACCTTTCGCGCGCTCTGGCACACCTATTGCGAAAAGATGCGCCCGCTGCTGGTCTCCCTGCTCTACAACGCACCGATGCCGCGCGAGCAATTGCTCGACCGTCTCAGCGGCCCGATGGGCAAGGAATTGCTCTCGCACGCGCAACACGATCTGTTCAGCGTCGTACGCAAGCATTTTGTTGACGAGCGCATCCGCACTTTGTTCACGTCCTATATGCACGTCATCACCACCGAGAACGTGCCGGGGGCGGGCATCGTGTTCCCGGCGATCTTCGCCAACATCGCCAGTTTTACGCTGCCGGTGGGCGGCGCGGTATCGCTGGTCAACGCCCTCTCTCGGGTGGTGGAAGCGGGCGGCGGCGAGGTCATCACCAATGCCGACGTGAAAGAGATCAAGGTCGAGAGCGGCCGCGCCACCGGCGTCGTGCTCGACGATGGCCGCTTTATCGGCGGGCGGCAGTTCGTCGCCAGCGCTGTCGATTTCCCGAGCACAGTTCAGATGGCCGGCGAAGAGCTGTTCCCAGACCCTGTGCGGCAAAAGGCGAAAAGCTGGCACTGGGGCAATCATAGCCTGGTGACATTGCATCTCGCGCTCAAGAATCCGCCGGCCTATCGCGCGGCGGCTTTCGACCCGGATGTCGCGCGCGCCTACAACATGTTCTTCGGAATGGACACCATCGACGAAGTCGCAAGTTGCTTCGAGGACTGCGCGGCGAAGAAATTTCCCCGCGTGCTGCTTGGCAATGGCGCCTGCAACAGCCAGTTCGATCCGACTTATGCGCCGCCCGGCCGGCACGTGGCCTTCTGGTGGCCGTTTGCGCCCTATGCGGTCGAGGATGGCCCGCAGGGCTGGGACAGCCGCCGCGCCGAATACACCGAGACGCTGCTGAATGTCTGGCGCGAATACGCGACCAATCTCGATGACAGCAATGTCATCGGAAGCTATCTGTTCACGCCGGTCGATGTCGAACGGCTCAACAGCAACATGCGCCAAGGCGCCGTGCGCATGGGCGCCTACGTTCCGGATCAACTCGGCATCAATCGGCCGCATGCGCTGATGCCCGGCGCACGCACGCCGGTGGAGGGGCTTTATCTCTGCGGCTCGTCCTCGGGCAATGGCGGCGGCGTCAATGGTGCGCCCGGGTATATTGCGGCCAACGCCATCGCCGACGATCTGCGGTTGAAACGCGCATGGAAGCCGGTACCGCCGCCGGAATGGCGGCACTAACGCGCCAGCTTGTTACCATTGACCTGCGTCAACATATTCTACCAACCAGCGTGGCTTCATACCGCCGGACAATTTTGGAGGTTTGCCATGAACGCCAAGGACGTGATGACCCGCGACGTCATTGCCGTCGCACCCGACGCAACGGTGCTCGAGGCCGCCCGCGTGATGCTGCAGCATCGCATTAGTGGCCTGCCGGTGATCGACAGCGCCGGTAAGCTGGTCGGCATCGTCTCCGAGGGAGATTTTTTGCGCCGCGGCGAGACACAGACCCAACGTCGCCGCTCGCACTGGCTCGAGTTTCTCATGGGCCCGGGCAAGATGGCGGCCGAGTACACCCGCTCGCACGGCAACAAGGTCTCCGAGGTCATGACCGAGGAGGTGCAGACCGTCGATGAAAATGCCGCGCTGGAAGATATCGTCGAACTGATGGAGCGCCGCCACATCAAGCGCGTGCCGGTGCTGGGCGACGGCAAGGTGACCGGCATCGTGACGCGATCCAATCTCATGCATGCCATGGTCAGCCTGGCGCGGATGGCGCCGAAGGCGGCCCAAGACGATGCAGCGATTCGCGAGCAACTCCTGGCGGTGATGTATCGGGAGCAATGGGCGCCGGCCGCCATGACCAACATCATCGTGAGTGACGGCGTGGTCGAAATTTGGGGCGTCATCGTCGACGAACGCCAGCGCGAGGCGCTCAAGGTCGCGGCCGAAAACATTCCCGGCGTGAAGGCGGTGAAGGATCATCTGGTGTGGATCGAGCCGACCACCGGCATGACCATCGAGCCGGCAGACCTGACGGTCAAGCATTAGGCACAAGTCCGGACCATCGACGTGAAAGCCGCTGCCTGATTTCGGGGGGCGTCGAGAAGGCGCGTCGCCGCCTATATCAGGCGCGGTGCGCGCCTTCGTCATTTTGGCGCTGGGCAGTGCGAGCGGTGCGTGAACGCGCCACCGCTGCCCGACACCAAAATACCGGCGGTTTTTGATCTTGCTCAACGCGCGTCCTAAAGCGGTGCAGATGATACCTCCCAAGCAGAGTTTGCTGGGGAGGATACGATGTCGATCGCCGCTCAACCGTCGGTCCGGTCCGCTGCCGCGCCCGCCACGCCGAAAGAAAAAGGCTGGTTTGCATCGAACTGGGGCCTTGTGGCCGCGACGGCCGCGCTCATCATCATCCTTATAATACCTACGCCCGCCGACTTGCCGGTGGCCGGCCATCGCATGCTCGCCATTCTTGCCTTTGCCGTCATCCTGTGGATGACCGAGGCGGTCGATTACGGCGTCTCCGCGATCCTGATCGCGGCCTTGATGGCTTTCCTGCTCGGCCTCGCGCCGAATGTGGCAAATCCGAAGGTCCTGCTCGGCACCAGCGGCGCGCTGACGCTGGCCTTCAGTGGCTTCGCCAACACCGCGCTGGTGCTGGTCGCCGCGGCGCTGTTCCTGGTCGCTGCCATGACCGCCACCGGCCTCGATAAGCGCATCGCGCTCAACATCCTCGCGCGCGTCGGGATTGAGACGCGCAATGTGGTCATCGGCACCATCCTTGTCGGTTTCGTCATCGCTTTCATGGTGCCCTCGACCACCGCCCGCGTCGCCTGCCTGGTGCCGATCACGCTCGGCATCATCGCGGCCTTCGGCGTCGACAAACGCGGCGCCTTTGCCAGCATGTTGATGATCGTCACGGTGCAGACGGCCAGCATCTGGAACGTCGGGATCAAGACGGCCGCCGCCCAGAACATGGTCGCCATCGGCTTCATCGAGAAGACCTTCGGGCGCACCGTCACATGGCTCGAATGGCTTCTTGCCGCCGCGCCCTTCGGCGTTCTCATGTCGATTGCGCTCTATTTCGTCATGACGCGCATGATGCCGCCGGAGGTGAAGCAGGTTCCGGGCGGCCTCGACGGGGTGCGCAAGTCGCTCGCCGAACTCGGGCCGATGAAAACCTCAGAGAAGAAGCTTCTGGCGCTGTCGCTGATCCTGATCGCATTCTGGGCGACCGAGGGCATCCTGCACAAGTTCGACACCTCGACGACCACCATCACCGCGGTGGCGCTGATGTTCATGCCCGGCATCGGCATCATGACCTGGAAGGACGCGCAGCCGCGCATCCCCTGGGGCACCGTGATCCTGTTCGGCGTCGGCATCAGTCTCGGCACGGCGCTGTTGCAGACCAACGCCGCCACCTGGCTCGCCAATATCGTGGTCGCCGAATTCGGGCTGAAGAACGCGACGGCGATGTTCGTCCTCGGCGTGATGAGCTTGTTCCTGGTTGTCATCCATCTCGGCTTCGCCAGCGCGACGGCGCTCGCCTCGGCGATGATCCCGATCGTGATTGCAGTGCTCAAAGGTGTGTCGACGCCAGGCATCAACATCATCGGCATGACGATGCTGCTCCAGTTCGTGGTGAGCTTCGGCTTCATCCTGGTGGTGAACGCGCCGCAGAACATGGTCGCCTACGGCACCGAGACCTTCCGCGCGCGCGACTTCGTGCGCACCGGCCTGGTGCTCACGGTCATAGCGTTGGTGCTGGTGATGGTGCTTGGCGCCACTTACTGGCGCTGGCTTGGTTACGTCTAGAGGGGGCGGGGCGGTGGCGCGTACTTCCATAGCCGTGGTTTTCGCGGGCAGCGGCGGTTCCGGTGCGATGAGCGCCGGCGCCGTGCTGCTGCGCGCCGCCGCCCATGCTGGCTACTACGGGCTGATGACGCAACTGTTCGGCGCGCAGGTGCGCGGCGGCGAGTCGGCGTCTTTGGTTCAGATTTCGACCGAGCCGCTCGAGACCCAGCCCGACCGCTACGACCTGTTTGTGGCGCTCGACTGGGAGAAGGTCGAGCAGTTCGCGGCCGAAATTCCGCTCGACGAGACCAGCATCATCATCGCCGATCCGGAGGCCGGCGCTCTGCCGCCGGGCATCGCCAAGTCGAAAGGCCGCATGGTGCCGCTGGCAATGAGCGATCCGCACGCGACAAGGCTCGAGCGCGGTCTGCACGGCAAGCGCGTCAATATGTTCGCCGCCGGCCTTGTCGGCGCGCTGATCGGACTCGATGCCGGCCATGTCGAGGCCGCGATTACGACTATTTTTGAAGGCAAGGGCGATGAGGTCCTCGCCGCCAACCGGAAGGGCGCGGCCGGTGGCGCTGCTGCGGCAGCGTCGCTCACACTGAACACGCAACTCGATCCGCCGAAACCGGCATCGCGCTGGCTCATCAGCGGCAATCAGGCCGTTGCTTATGGCGCGCTGCGCGGCGGCGTGCGTTTCGTCGGCTGTTATCCGATTACCCCGGCGACCGACCTGGTCGAATGGCTGGCGCCGCACATGCTCAAGCTCGGGGGCCGGCTGGCGCTCGGTGAAGACGAACTCGCGTCCGTCAACATGGCGCTCGGCGCGTCATACGGCGGCACGCCGGCGATGACGGTCACCTCCGGCCCGGGATTCTCGCTGATGGTGGAGAGCTTAGGGTTAGCCATAGCGGCCGAGGTGCCGCTGGTGCTCATCGACGTCATGCGTACCGGGCCCTCGACCGGCATCGCCTCGAAGACCGAGCAGAGCGACATCAATCTCGCCATCTACGGTGCGCATGGCGATGCGCCGCGCGTGGTGCTGGCGCCGATTTCGGTCGCCGACTGCATCACCACTGGTGAATACGCCGTCTACGTGGCGGAGTCGTTGCAGACACCGGTGATCGTGCTGTCCGACCAGGCGCTCGGACAGGCGACCACCGTCATCGACCCGAGTGCGGAACGGCCAAAACCTCTTACGCGCGCACCGATGGTGTTGCGCCCGGCAAACCTTTCAAGCGCTATGCCATCGGCACCGATCCGGTGACGCCCATGCCGGCACCCGGCACGCCGGGGTATGAATGGGTGGCCGAAGGCCTCACGCACAATGAAGTGGGTCTGCCCGCCAGCGGCGCCGGCGCATGTCGCGCAGATCAACAAGCGCGCCAAGAAGATTCAGCGCTTCGATCCCGGAAAATATTGGGGCGAGAGTTGGGGCGAAGGCGATACCGTGGTGATTGCCTTCGGCTCGACGGTCGGCCCCGTGCGCGAAGCTGCGCGGCGGCTCGCGGCAAGTGGCACGGAAGTTCGCGTCGTCGCGCTACGCGTGCTCTCGCCGCTGCCGCTGGAGGCGCTTGCGCGGGCGATCGGCGGCGCGCGCCGCATCATCATCGTCGAACAGAACCACGGCGCGCAGCTCTACCACCATCTGCTCGGGCAGAAGGCGATTCCGCCCAGCGCCGAAAGTGTGGCGCGGCCGGGCCCGCTGCCATTCAGGCCCTCTGAGATCGCCTCCTACGTCGTGTGAGGAAGACTATGACCGACACCATCACCGAAGCCAGGCGCGAAGAGCCGCACTGCGTCTTCTCGGCGAAGGAGTTCTCCTCGGGGGCGCATCCGGTCTGGTGCCCCGGCTGCGGCGATTACGGCGTGCTGGCCTCGCTCGAACGCGCGCTCGCCAAACACGGACGGCCGCCGCACGAAGTGGTGCTGATCTCCGGCATCGGCTGCTCCTCGCGGCTGCCCGGCTACATGAGCACCTACGGCTTCCACGGCGTACACGGCCGCGCGCTGGCTGTCGCCACCGGCCTCAAGCTCACGCGGCCCGATCTCGAAGTGATCATTGTTGGTGGCGATGGCGACGGCTATTCCATCGGCGGAAATCATTTCATCCATGCCTGCCGGCGCAACGTCGACATGCTCTATCTGGTGATGGACAATCGAGTCTACGGCATGACCAAGGGCCAGCCCTCGCCGACAACGGAGCCCGATTGGGACAGCGAGATCGCGCCCGGCGGCATCGGCCTGCGGCCGTTCAATCCGCTGGCGCTTGCGATCGCCGCCGGCGCCAATTACGTCGCGCGCGGCTTCTCCGGCGATCCGAGTGGGCTCACCGAGCTCATCGTTGACGGCATCCGCTGGCCGGGCTTCGCCTTCATCGAAGTTTTGAGCCCCTGCGTCACCTTCCGTCCCGAGCAGCGCGAATGGAAGAAGATGGTGCGGCCTTCGACAATGTCCGTCG
Source organism: Pseudolabrys sp. (assembly GCA_036264375.1). Lineage (GTDB taxonomy): Bacteria > Pseudomonadota > Alphaproteobacteria > Rhizobiales > Xanthobacteraceae > Pseudolabrys. Next base: position 26,122 of record DATARB010000165.1, on the reverse strand, counting down.
AGCAGGATCGCGCCGCCGCAACGGCCTTGGCGCTCGGCGACGACGGGTTCAGCCTCGGTGTGCTCTATCGCGGCGACCGCGCGCCAGTAGCTCCGGCCTTGAAACCGCAGATGCCGGTAAGCGATATCGAACGTGAATTTGCGGTCTGAATGTTCGTCCTAATCGCTCACCGTCTCGAATTCCGCCGGCAGCACGATCTCCAACAACTCGCAATCGTCGGAATAGCCGAGCACGGTGTGCTTGATCTTCGGCGGCTGGATCCAGCAGGCGCCGGCGTGGAACGTGTGCACGCCTTCGCCTTCGAATTCCGTTTTGTACCAGCCCTTGAGCACGTAGACCATTTGGAAGTCGACGTCGTGATAATGCGGCGTCGACACATCTTCCGGCCGGAACGGCGGGATGAAGCGGATCACATGCGCCTGCACCATGCCGCCGGTCGCGGGCGCGATGCCGAGATCGCGATATTTTGCGTAGGTGCGCAGCCCCTGGTCGAAGTCCTCCTCGCGCGCATGGCTGACGGTGAAACGCTGCGGCCGGCGCGCCTTGGATTGCGTCGTCTTGGCCTTGACCGCGTGCCGCACGCGCCCCTTGCCGGTCGCCCGCTTGCGTCGAGCCTGGACTTTCTTGCGGGTCTTGGCCATTGATCCCTCCCTTATTTTGACGGATTGGACCACGGGAACCGAAGGCATGGAAGGGCTCGAAGCAGGCGCCGGTATCCGCATCTTCGTCGATGCCGATGCCTGCCCGGTCAAGCCGGAAATCTACCGCGTCGCCGAGCGCTACGGCCTCAAGGTCTTCATCGTCGCCAACGCCTTTATGCAGGTGCCGCGCAGCGAGATGATCGAGCGGGTCGTCGTGCCGGAAGGCCCGGACGTGGCCGACGACTGGATCGTCGAGCGCGCCTGCGGCAGCGACATCGTCGTCACCGCCGACATTCCGCTCGCCGCCCGCTCGGTGCGCAAAGGTGCAACGGTGCTCAGTCCGACCGGCAAACTGTTCGATGACAATGCCATCGGGATGGCGGTGGCGACGCGCGATCTCCTGACCGACTTGCGCTCGGCGGGCGCGGAAACGCGCGGGCCGAAGCCGCTGTCGCGGCAGGACATCTCGCGGTTTTTGTCGGCGCTGGATCTGGCGGTGGTGCGGCTGAAAAGGAAGCTGGCGGGCTAATCGGTTCGAATTCGGAGGTCGCCCCATTCTCCGTCATGCCCGGCCTTGTGCCGGGCATCCACGTCTTCAAGCATCAAGCAAGACGTGGATGGCCGGTACAAGTCCGGCCATGACGATTCATCTCACTCCCCCGCCTCGGCCACGCCGCCATGCGCCTTCGACCAGCCGGCCGGGTCGTGCATGAACGTTTCGATCTCGCCGAGCAGCTTCGGGTCGTAGTTGCCACTCGCCTTGGCCACCGCGAGCACGTCCCACCACGTCGTCAGGTAGTGCAGCGTGACACCGATATCGGCGAGGATTTTCCGGCCTTCCTTGTAGATGTCGTAGAAGAACAGGACCGTGCAGTGCTCGCAGATGCCCTCGGCATCGCGGATCGCCTTGACGAAATTCACCTTGCTGCGGCCATCGGTGGCGAGGTCTTCCACCAGCAGCACGCGCTGGCCGGGGAGAAGCTGCCCTTCGATTTGCGCGCCGCGGCCGAAGCCCTTCGGCTTTTTGCGGATGTATTGCATCGGCAGCCGCATGCGGTCGGCGGTCCAGGCGGCGAAGGGGATGCCGGCGGTCTCGCCGCCCGCCACCGCGTCGAGCTTGTCGCGGCCGATGTCGCGGTCGACACCGGCGACGGAGAAGTCCATCAGCAGGCTGCGCGCATCGGGAAACGAGATCAGCCAGCGCGAGTCGTTGTAGACCGGGCTCGCCCAGCCGGACGTGAAGATGAACGGCTTGTCGGCCATGAAGCGGACCGCGCCGGTCTCGAGGTACATTTTCGCCGTCAGCTCGGCGATGGTCTTCTTGTCGAGGAAGGTGGTGGCGCTCATGTGAACCGGCCGGGCCTCTCAATCGTCATGGCCGGGCTCGTCCCGGCCATCCACGTCTTTGGATTTTGATAGAAGACGTAGATGCTCAGCACAAGGTACATGGCGCTGGCGGCTCTTGCGTTCCCTCCCCCCGAAAGGGGAGGGTCAGGGAGGGGGTCACCGCGGCCTCGCATTGACCCCCACCCGGCGCGCGACGCGCGCCGCCTCCCCCTTTTCAGGGGGAGGTGAAGAAAGCTACGGCGCCTTTGGGCCGGTCTTCACGAACCAGTCGGCGATCTGCGAGCCGGTCCAGAAGAGTACGTCCTCCTTCTTGGCGATCTTCTCGAAGATCATGCGGAAATACTTGGCCCGGTGCGGCGCGCCCATGATGTAGGGGTGCACCGAGATCGCCATCACACGCGCCGAGTCCTTCGAGTCCTTATAGATCTGCTCGAACTGATCCATGGCGCGCTCGTAGAACTCGTTCGCCTTGTGATGCTGGATCAGCATCATCGCCACGTCGTTGCATTCCTGCGTGTAGGGAATGTTGAGGATCGGCTTGCCGCGGGTCTTCATCCACACCGGCTGGTCGTCGAGCACCCAGTCGGCCACGTAGTCGTAGCCTTCCTCGGCCAGGACATCCGGCGTCTCCCAGGTCTCGGTGAGGCCCGGCCCGAGCCAGCCGCGCGGGCGTTTTCCTGTCGCCTTCTCGATCACCTCGGCGCTCTTCTTGATATCGGAGCGCTCGTTCTCGACCTTCTGCATGTTGCGCTGGGTATAGCCGTGGCCGACGAACTCCCAATTGCGATCGACGCAGGCCTTCACCAGTTCGGGATAGGCCTCGACGGCGACGCCGTTGATGTTCATCACGCCGGGAATCTTGAACTCGTCATAGACCTCCAGCAGCCGCCAGAAGCCGACGCGGTTGCCGTATTCGTGCCAGCACCAGTTCGGAATGTCGGGCATCGGCGAGCCGCCGGCCGGCGGGGTGAGTACCGTGCGCGGCATGGTCTGGGTCGGATCCCAGTCCTCGACGTTGGTCACGGTCCACACCACCATGCGCGCGTTGTTCGGCAGCTTCAGCGGCTTGCGGTCGGTGATCGGCGAATAGTCGAGGCGGTCGGTCGGCAGCATGCCGACATTGGGCTTGGGGATGTTCATGAGGATATTTCCCGGATTGGACTTCTCGGCGTCCATTTTTGCAGGTGCCGCGTACGATGTACAGCAACGCGGCCAACAGCCCGGCGGAAGCGTCAGGATAAATGAAACGAAAAGATGCACTCAAAGCGAGTGCCGCTCTCCCCGGCATCAACACAATGTCACTCGCCTTCGAATGTCACTTGGCCTTGAGCCCGTCGCGCCATGCCATCGCTTCGAGTTCGACCCGGACGGCATCCTCGATGGCGATCACTGGGTGTGCGCGGAATTTAAAGGCGGGGAAGGTCGAGCAGAATTTGTGGACCGTCAACGGATCGTCGCAGTCGACCAACATGTGTCCGCCCCAATCGCCAACGCGTATCACAAAGACCTCGATCTTGAAGTTGTCGGGCGCTTTCCATTGCCGAAAGACCTCGAGGATCCGGTCCTGCGCATTCTCGTAAGCCGCCGGCGAACCTTGTGAACGTTCGAACCAGCTGATCATGTACTTCATCGATTCCCCCTGGTTGGAGATGAAGTCCCGAAACGGCGTGCTTTCGGACGACAGCATAGGGGCGCAGTATCGGGGGTGCTGGTGGCTTTGGTGTACCCAGAATCCAGATACGCAATCGGAGATTGCCTCTGGATTCCGGGTCCGGCCCTTCAAGCCGTCCCGGAATGACCGGCGTTTTCTTACGCCGTCGCGGCGACGCGCAACCCGACCAGACGGTCGAGCGTGGCGACGTCGGCCTGCAACTCGGCGGAGGGCGCGCGATGCGCAACGGCGCCGCGCTCCAGCACGATCGCATCACGGGTCATTTCCAGCGCGATCTCGGTGTGCTGCTCGACCAGGATGATGGCGATGCGCTCGTCGGCGACCAGCGTCTTCATCGCCGCTACCAGTTCATCGACGATCACCGGCGCCAGGCCCTCGCACGGCTCGTCGAGCAGCAGCAGCGCCGGATTGGTCATCAGCGCGCGCGCCGTCGCCAGCATCTGCTGCTCGCCGCCGGAGAGCTGATTGCCCATGTTGCCGCGCCGCTCGTTCAGGCGCGGAAACATCTTGTAGATGGCGGTAAGGTCCCACGGGCCAGGCTTCGATGCGACGGTGAGATTTTCTTCGACCGTCAGCGAGGGGAATATTTCGCGCTCCTGCGCCACCCAGCCGATGCCGCGCCGCGCGCGGATATGCGGCGGCATGCGCGAGACATCCTGGCCCTGCCAGGTGACGCGCCCGCCGCGCATCTGCGTGTAGCCCATGATGGTCATCAGCAGCGTGGTCTTGCCGACGCCGTTGCGGCCGAGCAGCGCGAGGCTGCCGTTCTGCGGCAATTCCAGCGACACGTCGTGCAGCACCACGGCGTCGCCGTAGCCCGCGGTCACCTTCTCCAGCTTCAGCAGCGGTTCAGCCATGGTGTCGCTTGCCCAGATAGACTTCGCGCACGCCCGGATCGGCGGCGATCTGCGCCGGCGAGCCTTGCGTGAAGATGGCGCCGCCCACCAGCACGATGATATGCGTGGCGAAGCGGAACACCACGTGCATGTCGTGCTCGATGAACAAGAGCGTCAGTTCGTTCGACAGGCCGCCCACGACCTCGAAGATCTCGCCCGATTCTTCCTGCGGCACGCCGGCCGCCGGCTCGTCAAGCAGCAGCACCTTCGGCTTGGTGGCCAGCGCCAGCGCGATCTCCAAGAGGCGCTGCCGTCCGTAAGGCAGTTCGCGCGTCGTCTGATAGGCGCAGTCGCCGAGCTTGAGCTTCTCGAGGATGCCGTAGGCTTCTTCGATCGCTTCTTTGTTGTCGGCGATGTTCTGCCAGAACCGTCTGGCGATGCCGCGCCGCTCCATCACCACCAGCGTCACGGCTTCGAGCGGATTGAGCCCGGCGAACAGCGTGTTGATCTGGAACGTGCGCGCGAGCCCGCGCCGCACCCGGTCCTGCGGCTCCAGCCTGGTGATGTCGTCATGGCCGAGCATGATCTGTCCGGCATTGGGCGCGAGCATGCCGGTGATCAGGTTGATGAGCGTTGTCTTGCCGGCGCCGTTCGGTCCGATCAGCGCATAGCGCGCACCCACCGGCAACGAGAGCTCGATATCGCGGGCGACGACCAGCGAGCCGAAGGTCTTCGACAGGCCGCACGTCGCCAAAGCGATCGTGTCCTTTGCCGGAAGCGCGGGCGCGGTCATTTGCTCCTCCAGCGCGCGACGATCTTCGACAGGCCGCCGAGAATGCCGTTCGGCAGGAACGTGACGACCAGCACCAGCAGCACGCCGATCCAGAAATACCAGTATTGCGGCGCGATGCCGGAGAACTGGTCGCGCGCGATCATGAAGATCACGGAGCCGACGAGCCCGCCATAGAGCCGCCCGGCGCCGCCCAGCACCAGCATCACCAGCACGTCCGCCGAGCGCTGGAAGCTGATCGATTCGAGCGACACCGTCTGCGTCGTCTGCGCCAGCACCGCGCCGGCGACGCCGGCCATGAAGGCGGAGATCGTGTAGGCGGTGCGGATATGCGCGCGGCTCTGCGCGCCGATCGCCGGCATGCGCACCCAGTTCTCGCGGATGCCGCGCAGCGCCAGCCCGAACGGCGAGTTCACCAGCCGCCGCGCGCCGAGGAACAGCACGAACAGCACGCCGAGCGAATAGGCATAAGCGGTCTTGCCGTAGAGATCGAAGCTGAACGACCCGAACACCGGCCACATGTCGATGCCCTGGAAGCCGTCGGAGCCGCCGGTCAACCAACGCGCGCTGTTGGCCGCCTCCGCCAGCAGCAGCCCGAGTCCCAGCGTGATCATGATCAATGTGAGATGCCGGAAGCGCGAGACGATGAAGCTCGAGCCGTAGCCGACGATCGCCGCCACCGTGGCGCCCACGAGCAGCCCCGTGAACGGCTCGCCCCAGACGAACTTGGAGAACAGCCCTGCGGAGTAGGCGCCCAGCCCGAAGAACGCGGCGTGGCCGAGCGAGACCACGCCGGTATAGCCAAGGATGAGATCGAGCGAGAGCGCAAACAGCGCGGCGATGGCGATCTGACTGGCCAGCGCCAGATAGTCGGGGAAGAGGACATAGGGCGTGAGCGTGACCAGCCAGAAGACGATCTCGACGATGCGCCAACGGCTGAGCGACTTCAGATATTGCTGCGGCGTGACGGGGGCGATTTTCGCGATCATGGTCTAACGCTTGTTCTGTTTGCCCACCACACACTCCGCTCATTCCCGCGCAAGCGGCAATCCAGAACCACTGGGTCCCCGCTTTCGCGGGGACGAGCGGAAACGGGGGCGAACGCGGAGTCCATGCGCTAGCGCCTCCCGAACAGGCCGGCGGGCCGCCACATCAGCACGACCACCATCACCAGATAGATCAGGAAGGCGCCGAGCTCCGGCACGTAATATTTGCCGGCGATGTCGCTGATGCCGATCAGGCAGGCGGCGGCGAACGAGCCGGCGATCGAGCCGAGGCCGCCGACCGAGACGATGATCAGCACATAGACCAGGTAGGTGAAGGCGAAGGACGGATCGAGGCCGACAATGTCGATGGCAAGCGCCCCGCCGAGACCGGCCAGCCCGCTGCCGAGCGCGAAGGTGATGGCGAAGGTGCGGTCGACGTCGATGCCGAGCCCGCGCGCCATACTCTGGTTGTCGACCGCCGCGCGCACCTGCGCGCCGAAACGCGTGTAGTCGAGTCCCGCGATGAGCAGCAGCGTCACGAGGAGCGCGACGCCGATCAGGAACAGCCGGTACTTGCCCAGCCCGATCCCGAGCATGGTGACCGCGCCGCGCAGGAAATCAGGTGTCTGGATCGGCTGCTGCAAGGTGCCGAAGAAGTAGGCCGCGACGGCGACGGAGATGAAGGCGATGCCGATCGTCAGCAGCACCTGGTCGAGGTCGCTGGCGCGATAGAGGCGGCGGTAGAGAATGCGTTCGAGCACGACACTTGCCACCGCCGCGGCGATGAAGGCCGCCGGCAGCGTAGCGAGGAACGGCCAATGGAATTGGTTGACCAGCGTGGCGGTGACGTAGCCGCCGAGCATGGCGAAGGCGCAGTGCGCGAGGTTGACGAAATTCATCAAGCCCAGCGTGACCGACAATCCGACCGACAGCACGAACAGCAGCATCCCATAGGCAATGCCGTCGAACAGAACTCCAAAAACGGGAGGCAGCATGTCTAGCTGATCACCTTCTAGAGCCGGGTCGCGATAATTGCGTCGTCATTCCGAGGCGCGAGCGCAGCGAGCGAGCCCGGAATCCAGAGCCACCGGAAGGCTCTCATTTGTTTCTGGATTCCGGGTTCGCGGGCTTTGCCCGCGCCCCGGAATGACGGAACGAAAGTCGCTCAGTCGGACACTCATCATATCAGTGAACGCAGCGGACGGGGCGACCATGCCGGCCGCCCCATCCGGACTTCGAACCATCGAGCGGCCGACTACTTGTGCGTCGGGTCCTTCACGTTCTCGACTTTGTCGATGTCGACATTGACGATGTTGCCGCCGACCTTCTCGACCCGGCGGATGTAGACGGTCTGCACGATGTCGCGCGTCTCCGGATCGATCGCGACCGGGCCGCGCGGGCTTTCCCACTTCATCCCCTTGGCGGCGGCGATGAGCGAGTCGCCGTCGGCTTTGCCGCCGGTCTTCTTCAGCGACTCGTAGATGAGGTGCATGCCGTCATAGCCGGCGACGGCGAAGAAGTCCGGGTTGCGCTTGAACTCGGCATTGAACGCCTTCACGAAGTCCTCGTTCATCTTGGACTTGTGATTGTAGTCGTAATGCCAGGCGCTGATGCGGCCGATGGCGAGGTCGCCGAGGCTCTTCACCGCGGTCTCGTCGACCGCTTCGCCGGTCGACAGGATCTTGATCTTCTGCGGATCCATGCCGCGCTCGGCGAAGGCCTTGCCGATCGCGCCCGGCTGCGCGCCGCCCGGCACGAAGACGAAGATCGTTTCCGGATTGAGGTCCTTGGCGCGCTGCACGAAGGCGGAGAAGTCGGGGTTGGCGATCGGCATGCGCACCGAACCGACGATCTCGCCGCCCGCGTCCTTGAACGCCTTCTGGAACCATTGCTCGGCATCGATGCCGGGGCCGAAGTCGGCGACCATCGTGTAGGCCTTCTTGGCGCCGCCTTTGGTCGCCGCCCAGGTCCCCATCGTGCTCGCGATCATCGGCAGCGTCATCGAGGTCCGCACGATGTACGGCGACTTCTCGGTGACGACCGATGTCGCGGCGTTCATGTCGACCAGGAGTTTCTTCGCCTCGGTGGCGATGCCGGCGGCGCCCAGCGCTTCCGGCGTCAGCGTGAAACCGGCGAGGATATCGGCCTTGTCGCGCACGATGAGTTCCTGCGCCAGGCGCTTGGCGACGTCCGGGTTTGGACCGCCGGTATCCTTGCGGATGATCTCGATCTTTTTGCCGGCGACCGTATCGCCGTGCTGCTTCATGTAGAGCTTGATGCCGTTGTCGATCTGCACGGCGGTGTCGGCGAACTGGCCTGAATAGGCGCTGATGATGCCGACCTTGACCGTGTCTTGCGCCTGGGCGGCGGCCGGCAGAATGGCCGCAGCGGCCAGCGCCACGCCAGCGAACAGAGTGTTTTTCAATTTTTCCTCCCCTTGGACCCTTTTTGGATATCGAACGTGTCCGTACCCTTGGCGCTACAATGCCCGAGGCCGGCGGTAAAGAAAAGCGCCGCGAACCACCGTTCGCGGCGCGGCAAATTGCCCGGCAGGGCCTGTCAAATGCCGATGCGGCCGTTAGTTTGATCCCTGACTATCTCGTGTGAGCGTTGCCCGCGCAGCGTGGACGCTGCCCATCGTCCCAACGCTCACACCGGCGTGGTGAGCGCCTTCGCCAGTTCCTTGCGGAAGGCGCGATCGCGCTTGAGATGCCACTCGCGGCTCATCGCCTCGCGCCGTGTGGCGAAACGTTCCTGATGCAATAGCACCCAGACGCGGCCGCGCGTCGTGCGCGCACCCTTGCCGGCATTGTGCTTGGCCAGACGGCGCGCGACATCGTCGGTCCAGCCGACATACGTCAGATGACGGGTCTTGCTGCGGGTGCCGAGGACGTAGACGTAGCTGTCCATGCGCCGGTCCGCGGCCTCGTCAAGCGGCGGCTAGCGGAAGCCCCAGCGGCTGTCGAAGGTGCCCGCCGGGACCACCGGTTGGGCGCCGGACAGCGCACCATTCGTCTGCGGCTGCGGCGGAGCGGCATAAGCGGTGCGCGCATCGGACGCGGCCGCCGGCTGACGTGGCGGTTCGGCCGTGGCTTCCGTCACGCTCGGCTTTTCCGCAGGCTCAGACTTCGCGTCGGATTTGGCGGCAGCCTTCGGCAATGGGGCCTTCGGGAAGGCCGACGCCGAGCGATTGTTCGTCTGCTTTGGCTTCGCGGCGACATCGCTGCTTGAGCCGCGCAGTGCGACAGGCTCGCTGTCGGCGGAGGCGGTCTTTGTCGTCTCCGAGCCTTTGAACATGGTGCCGATCAGGCCGGCGATCGATCCCGATTTCTTGACCGGCGAGGCCTCGTCCTGCGCCGGCGCGCTGACTAGCACGACAGGCTGGGGCGGCACGACGACGGTCGCGGGGATGCCGCCGCTGCGTGGCAGTGAACCGGGCGCAGTGGCGACCTCTACCAGACGGCCTTTGCTGTCGTAGCCTTCTTGCGTGTTGAGCTTGGATGCGAAGACCGGGTTCATGCCGCCGTCGATGCCGCTGCGCGACGGCACCGTGGCCACGCCCTCGGCGATGTACTGCGCCATCTTGTATTGCTCTTGCCGGGTGTGATCGAGCACGGCATCGGCGATATTCTTGTCGAGTTGATAGGCCGGGCAGGCGCCCGTTGGGCTGAACGAGAGCGGCTTGGTCGCGTTGTCCGGCGCGGCTGGATCGAACACGTAGCGCTTCTCGCAGACCGCGACCTTCGGCTCTTGTTTGCTGGCTTCGAAGTGGTCGTAGCCTTCCTTCAGCATCTTCCAGAATGCGAAGTTCGGGTTGTTGCGATGCTTGGCCATGTTCAGCGCGGTCATGCGGAACGGAAAGGCCTCGAGCTGGAACGCCTTCTGGCCGCCGAAGAACGACTCGCGCGCCAGCGCGTAGATTTCCTGAATCTGCTCGTCGGTCATCGCATAGCAGCCGCGCGAGGAGCAGTCGCCATGCACCATCAGCTCGGAGCCGGTATAGCCCCAGGAGCGGTCATAGGCGTTGGGAAAGCCGGTGTTGAAGGCGAGGTAGTAGCTGGAGTTCGGATTCATCTGCCCGGGGGTAATCGTGTAGAAGCCTTCGGGCGCCTGGCGGTCGCCTTCCTTCTTCTTCGGGCCGAGATCGCCCGACCAGCGGCAGATCGGATAGGTCTTCAGAAGCGCGTATTCGCCGTCCTGGTTCTTCTTCCAGACCTCGAGCTCGGACTCTTCCTTGAACAGACGGACAAGGATCGGCGAATCCTTGTCCATGTTCTTCTCCTTGATCACGGAGAGCATCTTGTCGGAGAGGGGCGCCATCGCGCGGCCGTTGGTCGGGACGTCGTTCGGATCGCAGCCGGCAAGCGCAATAGCCGCGGCAACAGCCGCCGACGCTAACAGCGCGCGTACAACCGATCGTGTCAAACGCGGTACTCCCCGAAGGGGCGGGCCCTTGTTGAGATATCGTTATCCATAAGATGTGGCGTCTGCAAGGCAAACCAGCGCCGCCTCAGGAGCGTCTAAGTCCATGGTAAATCGAAGGTAAAGCCGTCCGGGCGACGAAAGTCCGAGGCGCCGGGTGCTGTGGTGGCTCTTGCGGCCTAGCCCGGAGCGCGGGCCGTGGTGCGGCCCATGGCGAGAAATTTCTCCCGCCGCTCCTTGCGCACGGCATCGCTATCGATCCCGCGCATCTCCTCGAAGGCGTTGGCGATCGAATCGCCCACCGCGGCGATGGCCGCCTTCGGGTCGCGATGCGCCCCGCCCGTGGGCTCCGGAATCACCGTATCGATGATGCCGAAGCGGACCATGTCCTGGGCGGTGATCTTCATATTGGTCGCCGCCTCCTGCGCCTTCGTGGTGTCGCGCCAGAGGATCGAGGCGGCGCCTTCCGGCGAGATGACGCTGTAAATCGCGTGCTCCAGCATCAGCACGCGGTTGGCGGTGGCGAGCGCGATGGCGCCGCCCGAGCCGCCTTCGCCCAGGATCACCGCGACATTGGGCACGCCCAGGCCAAGGCAAACATCGGTCGAGCGGGCAATGGCTTCCGCCTGGCCGCGCTCCTCGGCGCCGATCCCGGGATAGGCGCCGGCGGTATCGACAAGGCAGAGCACCGGCACGCCGAATCGGTCGGCCATTTCCATCAGCCGCACGGCCTTGCGATAGCCTTCGGGCCGCGCCATGCCGAAATTATGCTTGAGCCGGCTTTCGGTGTCGGAGCCCTTCTCATGGCCGAGTACGCAGACCGCCTCGCCGCGGAAGCGTCCGAAACCGCCGATGACGGCGGCGTCCTCGCCATAGACGCGGTCGCCGGCCAGCGGGATGAAATTGGTGATCAGGCCCGCGATATAGTCGAGGCAATGCGGCCGCTGCGGATGCCGCGCGACCTGCGTCTTCTGCCAGGGCGTGAGGTTCTCGTAGAGCTCCTTGAGCGCCACGGCGGCCTTGGCCTCGAGGCGGCCGATCTCGTCGCCGATGGCGACCGCGGTGCCGGTCTCACCCATGGCCCGCAGTTCCTCGACCTTGGCCTCCAGTTCGGCCACGGGCTTTTCGAAATCGAGATAGCTGCGCATTGGTCCCGGTGAATGTTGGATGGGCTGGGGTACTGACCCGCTCACGGCCTTAAGTCAAGCAATAGGCAACACGAACGGGTTAAGGACACGTAAGACAAGGTGTTGGCTTCGATCCGTCATCCTGAGGTGCGAGCCGCGCTGCCGGCGAGGCATCCCAAGTCGGCTATAGCTGACTTGGGCGATCTTAAATCCAATGTCGGATAAATCCGACATTGGTGGATGACGGGCAGAGAGTCAGTGGCCGTCGCCCTTCGAGGCTCGCTACGCTCGCGCCTCAGGGTGACGGATTGAGCGCGGAGCGATCTGCCTTAATTTTCCCCCAGCGGGTGGAGGTCGCGCACCAGCGTTTTCAGCCGCTCTTCCAGCACGTGCGTATAGATCTGCGTGGTCGAGATGTCGGCGTGGCCGAGCAGGGTCTGCACCACGCGCAGATCGGCGCCGTTGTGCAGCAGATGGCTGGCGAAGGCGTGCCGCAGCACATGCGGGCTCAGGCGCGGAGGCGCAATGCCGCAGGCCGCGCCGAGCGCTTTCAGCTCGCGCGCGAAGTGCTGGCGCGTGATGTGGCCCTGCTCACCGAAGGACGGAAACAGCCATTTCGATTGCGCGGCGGCGGTCTTTGCTTCCGCGCGCAGCGCCAGATAGTCTGTCATCGCGCGTTTGGCCGCCTGGTTGAGCGGCACCAGCCGCTCCTTGCCGCCTTTGCCGCGCACCACCAGCATGCGCTGATCGCGCCGCGCCGCAGAGGCGGGCAGCGCCACCAGTTCCGACACGCGCAGGCCCGTGGCATAGACCACTTCCAACAGACATAAGAGCCGCGCCGCGCGCAGCCGTGCCGCGGATGCCTGCGTCGTATCGTCGGCGGCTTGTTTCGCCCGCACGAGCAGGCCGTCCACATCGGCGATCGAGAGCACCTTCGGCAACGTGCGTGCGCGCTTCGGCCCTTCCAGCACCGCCGCCGGATCGTCGGAGCGCTTTCCCTCCGCATAGAGGAAGCGGTAAAGCTGCCGCACCGCCGACAGCCGCCGCGCCAGCGACGAGGCCTTGAAGCCGCGCTCGTCGAGGCTCACCAGGAAGGCGCGCAGGTCGTCGGTCGACGCTTCGGCGATGGTGCGCTTGTGCGCGCGCAAGTGCGCCGAGAGGTCTTCGAGGTCGTTGCGGTAGGCGGATAGCGTGTTTTGGCCGGCGCCGCGCTCGGCCGCCTGCATGTCGAGGAAGAGTTCGATCAGCGCGTCGTCGGAACTGCGGCGGGCCATGCCCAAGTTTGCCGTTAATGCTGTTGCTTGACGAATTTCTCGGGCGGTATCGTCACCGAGATCTCGCGCGGCTTGTATTGCACGAAGGTCGCGAGCGAAAACACCGCGCCGTAGGCGAGGCCGCCGAGCACGCCGACGAGCACCAGGAATCGAAACAGACTCGGCATCTTCTCTAAGATCCGGCGAAAGCCCCGCGGGCCGACATAGCGTTAGTTGACAAACGTTACGACCACGTTCCTTGACCGCTGGCAAGGGCCGCGTAGAGACCCCCGCGACTTGCTGGTATAGGAAGCGGGACGCTGATCTGGAACCCTAGCATGGTTAATGGTGCCATTCAAAAACCGGCGGAAAACGGCCCCGAGCAGGCGCTGGTGCACGCGCTTGGGACCCGCTCGATCGTACTGGTCGGCATGATGGGCGCCGGCAAGTCGTCGATCGGCCGCAGGCTGGCCGCCAGGCTGGGCATTCCCTTCGTCGATGCCGACACCGAGATCGAAGCCGCGGCCAAAATGACGATCCCCGAGATTTTCGCCCAGCACGGCGAGCCCTACTTTCGCGCTGGCGAGAAGCGCGTGATCGCCCGGCTGCTCGACCACGGGCCGCAGGTGCTCGCCACCGGCGGCGGCGCCATCATGGACGAGCAGACGCGTGCCCTGATCCGTGACAAGGCTGTCTCCGTCTGGCTGAAGGCCGATGTCGAGGTGCTGCTCCGGCGCACCAAGCGCCGCGGCGACAGGCCGCTGGCCGAACGCATCAAGGAACTTTTGCCGCAGCGCGAGCCGTTCTATGCCGAAGCCGACGTGGTGGTGCAGTCTCGCGACGAGCCGCACGATATCATCGTCGACGAGATCATGGCCGTGATGCCGAAACCACTCGGCCTCGCGGCGCAGGAGGAGAAGCCGTTATGACCGCGCCGTTGCGCACGAATGAGCCGATTGTGGTGCAGGTCGCGCTGGGCGCGCGCACCTATGATATCGTCATCGGCCGCGGGCTCTTGGCCTCGCTCGGTGCGCGCACCAAAGCGTTGCGCCCCGGCGCCAAGACCGTGATCGTCACCGACGAGACGGTGGCCAAGCATCATCGCGCCGCGACGGAGCAGGCGCTCGCCGCCGCCGGCATCGAGAGTTCGGCGATTGTCGTTCCGCCGGGCGAGGGCTCGAAGAACTATGCGACGTTCGAGAAAGTGTGCGAGGCGATCATCGCCGCCCGCATCGAGCGCGCCGATCTTGCCGTCGCGCTTGGCGGCGGCGTCATCGGCGATCTCGCCGGCTTCGCCGCGTCCTGCGTGCGCCGCGGGCTCGACTTCGTGCAGGTGCCGACAACTTTGCTCGCGCAAGTCGATTCCTCCGTCGGCGGCAAGACCGGCATCAATTCGCGGCAGGGCAAGAATCTCATTGGCGCCTTTCATCAGCCGGTGATGGTGATCGCCGACACGGCGCTGCTCGATACGCTGCCTGTGCGCGACTTCCGCGCCGGCTATGCCGAGGTCGCCAAATACGGCCTGCTCGGCGATGCCGCGTTCTTCTCCTGGCTGGAGGCGAACTGGCAGGACATATTCGCCGGCGGTCCTGCCCGCGAGCATGCCATCGCGGTGTGTTGCCGCGCCAAGGCGGCGATCGTCGCGCGCGACGAGCGCGAGACCGGCGAGCGCGCGCTGCTCAACCTCGGCCACACCTTCGGCCACGCGCTGGAAGCGGGCGCCGGCTTCTCGGATCGTCTTCTGCACGGCGAAGGCGTGGCGCTCGGCATGGTGCTGGCATTCGAATTTTCCGCCCGCAAGGGCCTCATCGGCGCCGATATTGCGGCACGGGCGCGCGCGCATCTTGCCGCCGTCGGCCTGCCCACCCATGTCAGTCAGGTGCCAGGCGGAGTGCCGGGCGTCGATGCGCTGATGGATCTGATCGCCCAGGACAAGAAAGTGAAACGCGGCCGCCTGACTTTCATTCTGGTGCGCGGCATCGGCCAGGCCTTCATCGAGAACAATGTCGATCCCGCCGAAGTGCGCGCCTTCCTGGCGGACGTATTGAAATGAGTGAGGCGCAGGCAAAACGTAGGCGCGCACCGTGAGTCAATCCAAGCGCATCACGCTAGCCTCGACACGGCGATGAACGCCACGATCGTCAACCTGCTCCTTGCCGGCCTGCTGCTCGCGGCGAACGCGTTCTACGTCGCCGCCGAGTTCGCGCTGGTGAAGAGCCGGGGCTTCCGCATCGACGCTATGGCGGAGGATCAGCGTTTCGGCGCCCGTCTGGTCCAAAATATCCTTGCAAACATCGAGGCCTACCTCGCCTGTTGCCAGCTCGGCATCACCATGGCCTCGCTCGGGCTCGGCTGGGTCGGCGAGCCGACCGTGTCCGCATTGCTCATACCGGTTTTGGCGCCGCTCGGCTTGCCGGAGTCGGCTTTGCACGTCACGTCTTTCGTGGTCGGCTTCCTTGTTTTCTCGTCGCTGCACATCGTCCTCGGCGAACAGGTGCCGAAGACGATGGCGATCCGTGAGCCGGAGCCGGTCTCGCAATGGATCGCCTATCCGCTGCGCGTCTCGTTTCTGCTGTTCTATCCGCTGAACTGGCTGCTCAATTCGGCGTCGCGTTCGATCCTGCGGATGCTCGGCGTCAAGGAGGCCTCGCCGCACGAAATTCTCACCGATGTCGAGATCGAGGGTCTGGTGGAGGTCTCGGCCGAGCACGGCAAGCTGGAAGAGGGCCAGGCCGAGTACATCCAGAACGTCTTTCGCTTCGGCGAGCTCGAAGTCTCCGACGTGATGGTTCACCGCACCAACATGATCACGTTGAATGCCGACGATTCGCCCGAGAGTATCGTCAACACCGTGATTGCCTCCCCGGTCACGCGCCTGCCGCTCTGGCGCGGCAATCCGGAGAACATCGTCGGCATCATTCACGTGAAGGACTTGCTGCGCGCGCTGCACGCTGTCGAGGGCGACGCGGCCAAGATCGACATCGCGTCGCTGATGGCGCCGCCGTGGTTCGTGCCCGAAACGCGGCCCCTGTCGGAGCAGCTCAAGGCTTTCCGCCGCCGCAAGACGCCGTTCGCGCTGGTGGTGGACGAATATGGCGAGGTCGAAGGCATCGTCACGCTCGAGGACATTCTCGAGGAGATCGTCGGCGACATTACCGACGAGCACGACGTCGCCATGCCCGGCGTGCGGCGCCAGCCGGACGGCTCGGTCAATGTCGACGGCGCGGTGCCGATCCGCGACTTGAACCGCGTGATGGATTGGAGTCTGCCCGACGAGGAAGCGACCACGATCGCCGGCCTCGTCATCCACGAGGCGCGCTCGATCCCGGAAGTGGGGCAGAGCTTCACCTTCCACGGCTTCCGCTTCAGGGTGCTGCGCCGCGCGCGCAACCGCATCACCGCCCTGCGCATCCAGCCCCTGCCGCACCAAAAGGCGGCGAAGGCGTAGTCAGACAAGGCGTAATAGCAGGAATTTTGAGAGGGCAGTGCCTCTCCACCGTCATGGCGGGCTTGTCCCGGCGTTGACGGCGTGGAGCGGTTTCTGCGCGACCATAGCGCCCCTTGCGTGTAAGCAGCGCGCCAAGCAGGATGATCGCGCCAACGCGTCCAGACAAAGAAGACGCAAAGACATTGGGGAGGATATCCGGTGCATTCGCCGATCGATGCGCTGCGCCATGCGCGCGCGCTTGTTCTCGCTGTTCTGCTGTCAGCGTGCTGCGGTCTCGCCGCGCAAGCGCAGCCTTATCCTAGCCGTCCCGTGCGTCTCATCGCGCCGTTCCCTGCCGGCGGTCTCGCCGATGTTCTCGCGCGCGCTGTGGCCGACGAACTGTCCCGCTCGCTCGGCCAGCCGGTGATCGTGGAGAACCGCGCCGGCGCCGGCGGCAATGTCGGCGCTGAAGTCGTCGCCCGCGCGGCGCCCGACGGTTACACGCTGATGATGAGCTCGGCCGGCATCCTCACCGCCAACCAGTTCCTCTACGCCAAGATGCCGTTCGATCCGGAGAAGGACTTCGTGCCGGTCTCCAACGTCGCCGACATGCCGATGCTGGTCGTTGTCAGCCCGAAGGTCGAAGCAAAGACGCTCGGCGATCTCGTCGCGTTCGCGCGTGCCAATCCCAACAAGCTGAATTTCGGCTCGCCCGGAGTCGGCACCACCGGTCATCTCGGCCTCGCGCTCTTTATGTACGCGGCGAAGATCAAGCTCACGCATGTGCCCTATCGCGGCGCAGCGCCCGCGATCACCGATCTGCTCGCCGGGCAGATCGACGGCGTCGTCGACAATCCGCCGACCGTGCTTCCGCACATCGAAGCCGGCAAGCTGCGCCCGCTCGCGGTCGCCGCCAAAACGCGCATGCCGCTGCTCCCGGATCTGCCGACCGCCGCTGAAGCCGGCGTGCCCGGCTACGAAGCCTCGTCCTGGTTCGGGATCGTGGCCCCGGCCGGAACGCCGCCCGCGATCGTCAATCGCTTGCAGCACGACATCGCAACGGCGCTGAAACAGCCGAATGTGCAGCAACGCTTTGCCAAGTCCGGCGCGCGTCTTTTGGGAAACACTCCGGCGGAATTCGCGCAGCAGATCCGCCAGGACCGCCAGATGTGGGGCGAGGTGATCACCGCCGCCGGAATCAAGGCGGAGTGATTGGCGGCAGCGAGCAGAAGCGAGGGCCTCTATCCGTCATCCTGAGGTGCGAGCGAAGCGAGCCTCGAAGGATGAACGGCCGCACCCTTCGAGGCTCGGCCTTCGGCCTCGCGCCTCAGGGTGACGGCGCTAAGCTCCGCCTTCTCCCGGCGCGGCGGCATGGATGGCCAGCGCGTGCACCCCGCCAGCCAACTCACCCGAAAGAATCTGGTTGATCATGCGGTGGCGGTCGACGCGGGTCTTTCCTTTGAACGCATCCGACACGATATAAACCCTGAAATGAGTTTGCCCGCCCGGCCGGTGCCCGGCATGACCTGCATGCTGGTGTGATTCATCCACCACCTTCAGGCTGTGCGGCGTGAAAGCCTCGGTCAACTTCTGTGTGATCAAATCTGCTGTCTGCATGCCTCCCGACTTAAGAAGGTCCGGGTCGCGGGTCAATGCCTGCTTCGTGGCGAAAATCGGCATGAAGCGCTGCTGTCAAGTCTTGAAGACGTCATAGCGAAAAGCGCATAATTGTCGGTCATGAAATTCGACTCGCCCCTCTTCGATCGCGTTCGCGTCAAACCCTCGCAGGATCGCCGGATCAAAACCGACGGCCCCACATGCGAATGGGTTGGCTGCAAGGAGAAAGCCACGCATCGCGCGCCCAAGGGCCGCAATCGCGAGAACGAGCACTGGCGCTTCTGTCTCGGCCACGTGCGCGAGTACAATCAGAACTATAATTTCTTCGCCGGCATGAACGACGCCGCGGTGATGGCGTACCAGAAGGACGCACTCACGGGCCATCGTCCGACCTGGAAAATGGGAACCGGCAAGACCGCCACCCAAGCCGATTTCCGGACTTTCGGCGCGCAAGGCGATCCATTCGATCTGTTTTCCGAGGGCCTGCGCGCCGAGCAGCAGGCGAGGGCGGAGACGAAGCCCATCCGAAACGCCGAGCGCAAGGCGCTCGACTCGCTCGGCCTGGAGGTTGGCGTGACGCCGGCGCAGGTCAAGGCGAAGTTCAAGGAACTGGTGAAGCGCCATCACCCGGACGCCAACGGCGGCGACCGCTCGACCGAGGACCGGCTGGTCGAGATCATCCAGGCCTACAATTATTTGAAGTCGGTCGGATTTACGTGAGGGCTGTCATTCCGGGGCCTCCGCCTATGCCCGAAGGGCATCGGCGGACGAGCCCGGAATCCATAACCCTCGGCGCTGCGGCGTATGGATTCCGGGCCCGCCGCTTCGCGGCGTCCCGGAATGACCCGAAAAGCAACCCAGCCCCGCCTTTCGCACAGGACCCCGCGGCACTATCTTATTGATATAATTGATGGTGTTATTCGCGCCCGCCGGGTTTTTTGCTTGTCCGGCGTCTGCTAAGTTCACCACCATCAGCAGGACCGTAACGTCGAACCGAAATCAGGTTTCGGGGGGGTCCCGAGGCCACGGAGGAGCAATGACCGCCGCTGTACAAGAAAACGCCGGCCTGCCCGACATGAAGGTGTCGATCCGGCAGGTGTTCGGAATCGATAGCGACATGGAAGTCCCGGCCTATTCCAAGCCGGACGAGCACGTCCCCGACGTGGACCCCGACTACCGCTTTGACCGCCCGACCACGCTCGCCATCCTCGCCGGCTTTGCCAAGAACCGCCGTGTGATGGTCACCGGCTATCACGGCACGGGCAAGTCGACGCACATCGAGCAGGTCGCGGCGCGGCTCAACTGGCCCTGCATCCGCGTCAACCTCGACAGCCACATCAGCCGTATCGACCTGATCGGCAAGGATGCGATCGTCATCAAGGACGGCGCGCAGATCACCGAATTCCGCGACGGCATTCTGCCGTGGGCATTGCAGAACAACATCGCCATCTGCTTCGACGAATACGACGCCGGCCGCCCGGACGTGATGTTCGTCATCCAGCGCGTGCTGGAAGCCTCGGGCCGCCTGACGCTGCTCGACCAGAACCGCGTGATCAAGCCGCATCCGTCGTTCCGTCTGTTCGCTACGGCCAATACCGTCGGCCTGGGCGATACGTCGGGCCTCTATCACGGCACGCAGCAGATCAACCAGGGTCAGATGGACCGCTGGTCGATCGTCACCACGTTGAACTATCTGCCGCACGACAACGAGGTCGAGATCGTGCTGGCGAAAGCCAAGCACTATCAGAACGAAAAGGGCCGCGACATCGTCAACAAGATGGTGCGCGTCGCCGACCTGACGCGCAACGCCTTCATGAACGGCGACATCTCCACCGTCATGAGCCCGCGCACGGTGATCACCTGGGCGGAAAACTCCGACATCTTCAACGATATCGGTTTCGCCTTCCGGCTCACCTTCCTCAACAAGTGCGACGAGCTCGAGCGGCCGATCGTGGCCGAGTTCTACCAGCGCTGCTTCGGTGTCGAATTGCCTGAGAGTTCGGTGAACGTGGCGCTGAGCTGACGCTCAGGGCTTCTTCTTCTCGAGTGCGGAGACACGTTGTTCAAGATTGCCGAGGCGCTCCTCGACTTCTGCCACAGTGTAGCGGCCGAGGACGCTTTCGCCGATCATCGCTGCTGGAGCTTCTTGAGGCGTTCATTGACGCTCTCGAAACCCTCCCGCACCTCGGTGCGCAAACTGTTGTGTTGCTCCTGCATATCCGAGCGGAGGCCATCGTTCTGCTCCCGCAGTTCACGGAGCAATCGGAGGGTCTGGTTTTCGGGTTCGGCCATGTCGGCTGTCCTTGTGAACCCCCTAAGGTAGTCTTTCGTCCTGGTTGAATAAAGAGGCGCCAACACGCCATGGCCTCCAACATCAAAGGCAAAATTCCGGCGAAGGAAGCGCCGACCGAACCGTTCAAGCGGGCGGTCACCGGCTGCCTGCGCGCGCTCGCCCGCAAGCCCGATCTCGAAGTGTCCTACGCCGCCGAGCGTCCGGGCCTGATGGGCGGCAAGGTTCGCCTGCCGGAGCCGCCGCGCAAGCTGTCCAAGGCCGAAGCCGCCATCGTGCGCGGAAATGCCGACTCGATCGCGCTGCGCCTTGCCTGCCACGATGCGGCGATGCATCGCCGTCTGCAGCCGGCCGGCCAGCAGGCCCGTGCCGTCTTTGAGGCGGTCGAACAGGCGCGCGTCGAGGCCATCGGCGCGCGGCGCATGACCGGCGTCGCCCACAATCTCACCGCGATGCTCGACGAGCGCTTCACGCGGGCCAAGTTCGATCAGATCACCGACCGCGCCGACGCGCCCATTGAGGAAGCGCTGGCGCTGATGGTGCGCGAGCGGCTGACCGGCCTGGCGCCGCCGGCGGCGGCAAAGAAGCTGGTCGATCTCTGGCGTCCGATGATCGAGGATCGCGCCGGCGAGGATCTCGACCGGCTCGAAGACCTGGTCGAAGACCAGCGCCAGTTCAGTGACGTCATCCACGATTTGCTCGACTCGCTCGAGATGGGTGAAGACCGCTCCTCCGAATCCGACGACGAAGAGGACGAAGGCGAAGACGAGCGCCGTCAGCAGGAAACCGGCGAAGACGGCGAGGCCGCCGATAGCGATCAGATGGAGCGCATGTCGTCGGAAGACACGCAGGTCTCCGCCGACGATATGCCCGATTCCGCCACCGAGGCGGTGGAATCGCCGAGCGCCGACATGGCCGACGACACCGACATGGGCGACGCCGAGACGCCGGGCGAGCCGCAGCGGCCGCGCCAGTTCGGCGCCAACGAGCCGCGCGGTCCCGACTACCGCGCCTTCACCGGCAAGTTCGACGAGACCATCGCCGCCGAGGATCTCTGCGAGCCGGAAGAGCTCGACCGTCTGCGCGGCTATCTCGACAAGCAGCTCTCGCATCTGCAGGGCGTCGTCGCGCGTCTCGCCAACCGGCTTCAGCGCCGCCTGATGGCGCAGCAGAACCGCTCCTGGGAGTTCGACCTCGAGGAAGGCCAGCTCGATCCGGCGCGGCTCTCGCGCATCGTCGTCGATCCGTTCCATCCGCTCTCGTTCAAGGCGGAGAAGGACATGGAATTCCGCGACACGGTGGTGACGCTGCTGCTCGACAATTCCGGCTCGATGCGCGGCCGTCCGATCACCGTCGCCGCCACGTGCGCCGACATCCTCGCGCGCACGCTCGAGCGCTGCGGCGTCAAGGTCGAGATCCTGGGCTTCACCACGCGCGCCTGGAAGGGCGGGCAGTCGCGCGAGCACTGGCTCACCGCCGGCAAGCCGGCCAATCCCGGCCGCCTCAACGATCTGCGCCACATCATTTACAAGTCGGCCGATGCGCCTTGGCGCCGTGCGCGCAAGAACCTCGGGCTAATGATGCGCGAGGGCCTGCTCAAGGAGAACATCGACGGCGAGGCGCTCGACTGGGCGCACAAGCGTCTGCTCGGCCGTCCCGAGCAGCGCAAGATTCTCATGATGATCTCCGACGGCGCGCCGGTCGACGATTCAACGCTGTCGGTCAATCCGGGCAATTATCTCGAGCGGCATCTGCGCTGGGTCATCGAAGAGATCGAGACGCGCTCGCCGGTCGAGTTGATCGCCATCGGCATCGGCCACGACGTCACGCGCTACTATCGCCGCGCCGTCACCATCGTCGATGCCGAAGAGCTCGGCGGGGCCATGACCGAGAAGCTCGCCGAATTGTTCGCGGAGCACGCGGCGCAAGCCGAACGGCCGGCCCGCCGCCCACGGAGACGCGTCGCTTGATTTCGCGGCGGCTTCCGCGACCTCGGCCGCTCGTCCCCGCGAAAGCGGGGACCCAGCGCAAGATAGTTTTTCTGCAAGATCTGGATTCCCGCTTGCGCGGGAATGAGCGGAGTGTGCGGTGACGCGCCGCCGCTGGCTCATCGCAGCCACAGCGTTCGCGGCGCTCATCGCCGCGATTGCCACCTACGCCGTCGCCGAGACGCAGCGCTATGCCGAAGCGCCGGTGCACATCGCCGTCGCGGCCACGCCGATCACATCGTTCAATCCGCGCGATCCGGCGCAGACGCGCTTCGGTGCGCTGGAATTCCGTGGCGGCCTCGTGCTCACGTCGTCGAATTCAGCCTTCGGCGGCATCTCCGCCATCCACATGGAGCCGGACGGCGCGCATTTCATCGCCATCACCGATCGTGGCTCATGGCTGCGCGGCCGCATCGTCTACGGCAGCGATGGCAAGCCCGCCGGCATTGCCGATGCCGAGCTGGCGCCCATCCTCGGCGCGGATGGTACGCCGCTCGCCGCGCACGGCTGGTTCGACGTCGAGTCGCTCACCGAGCGCGACGGCATCCTCACCATCGGCATCGAGCGCGTCGAGCAGATCGTGCGCTTCGACTACAAGCGCGACGGGCTGCAAGCGCGCGGACAGCCGATCAAGGTGCCGGCCGACTTCAAGACCTTCACCTACAACAAGAGCCTGGAATGCCTGGCGACGCCGCCGCAAGGCGCGCCGCACGCCGGCGACTTGATCGCTGTCACCGAGCGCAGCCTCGATGCTGCCGGCAATCATCGCTCGTACCTTCTCAATGGCGAGGATGTCGCGCGCTTCAGCGTCAAGCGCAGCGACGATTTCGACGTCAGCGATTGCGCCGTCCTGCCGCCCGGCGATCTCCTGCTGCTCGAGCGCCGTTATTCGCCGGCGCGCGGCGTCGCCATCCGTATCCGCCGCATGCCGCTGGCGAGTCTCAAAGAGGGCGCGCTGGTCGACGGCAAGTCGTTGTTCGAAGCCGATCTCGGCTACCAGATCGACAACATGGAAGGCCTCGGCATCCACCGCACGCCGAGCGGCGACACGGTGCTGACGCTGGTGTCGGACGACAATTTCTCGGTGCTCCAGCGCAACCTGCTTCTGCAGTTCACGCTGGTGGGAGAGTGAGCAGCCTCATCATTTGAGGCCACGATCGCGACGCTCGATCCGTCATCCTGAGGTGCGAGCGTGCGCAGCACGCGAGCCTCGAAGGATAGACGGCCGCTGAATTGCCGCTTGCTGCCGCGCCTCGGCCGTTCACCCTTCGAGGCTCGCGCTCCGCGCTCGCACCTCAGGGTGACGGGTAAAGGTGGGTGCCGGGATCGGCTGAAATACCAAAAACAAAAACGCCGCCTTGCGGCGGCGTTCGGAAAACTCTGAGGCGCGTGAGCGATCAGGCCGCCTGCGTCGCCGTCGCCTGCTTCTTCACGATCTGGCGCTTGACCTCGAGCATCTTCGGCGCAAGCTCGGTGTCCTTGGCCTTGAGCAGGAAGCCGTCCAGGCCGCCGCGGTGATCGACCGTCTTCAGCGCATTGGTCGAGACACGCACCTTGAAGCTGCGTCCCAGCGTGTCGGAGATCAGCGTCACGTTCTGCAGGTTCGGCAGAAACCGCCGCTTTGTCTTGATGTTGGAGTGGCTCACTTTATGGCCGACCAGGGGGCCCTTGCCCGTCAGATCACAACGCCAAGACATAGCTCATCCCTTTAAAAAGCGCCGGCGCCGCGAGGGCCGGTCCGGTCAATCATCGTGGAAAGACGGGCGGACGTATAAAGAGAGGCCCGCCGGGCGTCAAGCGTTCGGATTTACGTGCGTTTTGGCCGGATTCAAGGGCCGTCCGGCGCGCCTCAACCCATCAAACATTCGACTTATTCGCCGCCAACCTCGGCAGGGACATGCCGATGGCGGGGGCCTCTGCTCGTATGGGCAATCGGCGCGTGACGCGGGAGGCCCTTGCGTGCCGGATTGTGCTGCAGGACATATACGCGCTGCCGGATTGCGGAACTTCCGCCGGGACCGGCGCGCGGGAGGGGTCGTGCTGGCGTTAGGGCATGCGGTCCGGTGCACCCTTTTGGCCTCCGCCGCACTGGCTTTCGCTGCCGTGGCGCGTCCAGCCTTGGCCGAGGGCAAGCTCGAGGCGCGTTACATCGCCACCGTCGCCGGCTTCCCCATCGGCGAGGGCAACTGGGTCATCGAAATCGGCGAGAGCCACTATAGCGCGGCGGCGAGCGGCGCCACGACCGGCCTGCTGCAGGCTTTCACCGGCGGCCACGGCACCAGCGCCGCGCAAGGGACGTTCAGCGGCGGCAAGCTCATGTCGTCCGTCTACGGGGCGACCCTCTTCAGCCGCAAGAAGATCGACGAGATCCGCCTCACCATCGCCAACGGCAATGTCAAGGAAAACCAGATCGACCCGCCGCAGGAGGTGAATCCGGAACGGATCCCGGTCACCGAGGCGCACCAGCACGGCGTCCTCGATCCGATGACCGCGACGTTGCTGCGCGTGCCGGGCACTGGCGATCCCATGGCGCCGGAGTCCTGCCAGCGCACGCTGTCGGTGTTCGACGGGCGCATCCGCTACGACCTCCGGCTTGCCTTCAAGCGCATGGATAAGGTGAAGGCCGTGAAAGGCTATTCCGGCCCGGTTCTGGTCTGCGCCGTCTATTTCACGCCGGTGTCGGGCTATGTCCCGTCGCGGACCACCCTCAAATATCTTGCCGAGCAGCGCGATATGGAGGTGTGGCTGGCGCCGATCGCGGGCACCCGCGTCCTGGTGCCCTTCCGCGCCCAAGGGCCGACGCCGATCGGCCAGGCCGTGCTGCAAGCCACCCAGTTCGTCTCGGTCGCCGCTCCGGCCAAGACGTTGGCAACCGGCGCAAAGACGCAGTGAGTCTTGAGTATTCCTCCCCTGAAAGGGGAGGGTCCGGCGCGCAGCGCCGGGTCACGACTCCTGTTGACTCTCCCGCCGAACAGGAATCCAGCCAGCGTTAACGATTGAGGCACGCGGAAAGCCCGCGGAATCCGCCTGCGCTACCCGATCTGGTATCCGCCGCCGCGCCGGTTGCCAGATATCGCCGTGAACGAATCTGTACAGGGCGCGAGTCAGCGATTCGGGCGCGATTCGTTCCAGACTCGTTCCATAGCTTAATCAAGGGCTTGGTCGCGGTTCCAAGGCGGGACAGGGCCAGCATCGGTCAATCGGAGGAGCTGGGCAGCGCGGTTCGCCGTTGACCCGTCATCCTGAGGTGCGAGCGAAGCCAGCCTCGAAGCATGAACGGTCCCGGCCTGTCACCCTGAGGCCGGCCTCAGGTTGACGGAGAGAGGCTGAGGAAAGATCCTCCGCAGTGTTAATAAATTCCGGCCGAAATCGGTAACTTTGTGCCGAGGCCGCCCGCAAGTCTCGTGGCAGCCGGCCTATTGGGATCCACATCTTGTAGGGAACGAAGCCTGACTACTGCCTTACCAGCGATTCGGGCGCGATTCGTTCCGGGGTCGTTCCGAAGCTTAATCAATGGCTTGGCAACGGTTCCATTATGGGACAGGCTAGCCGCTCCGCTGCAAAGGCCGGCCTTCGGCCGGCACATCAGGGTGACGGGGATAGGCATTGCGGAGGCGAGGAAAGTTTCTCCGCAATCTTAATCAATACCGCCAAAAACCGGTAACCTTGCGCGCGTGTCTTGCGCAAATCTCGTGGCAAGGCGTCTATTGCTCCCTACATCTCGTG
>DATARB010000155.1:0-4716 GCA_036264375.1 Pseudolabrys sp. | reverse complement strand
GCCCACCACGTTCGCGAATTCGGCGCCGACGAGAACCAGCATTCCCAGAAGTACTTTCGTATTATCAATGAGATACCGACGGTCCTGATGATCGGGATTGTGCTTCTGGTGGTGCTCAAGCCGTTTTGACGGCCGACGGGGCCTTGCTTGTTGGGCCCGGATCGCCTATTTTCGTCATATCTCCCCGAGCGCAGGCAGATGTCGACGCGTACCGGTCCAAGGACTGGGGGTCACATCGGGTTCTGGGGCTAGATCCCCCCGACCTCTCCAAAGACCTGCGATTCCCTCCTTCCGCCTTCCCGACCGGTCCCGCCCCCTTCGCCGGTCGTTTTCACAGGAATAGCCCGCATGCGGGAAATGAAACTCCAGGACCTCAAGTCCAAGACTCCGACCGAACTGCTCGCCTTTGCGGAGGAGCACACGGTCGAAAATGCCTCCACGATGCGCAAACAGGAATTGATGTTTGCGATTCTCAAGCAGCTCGCTTCCAAGGAAATCGAAATCATCGGCGAAGGCGTCGTCGAGGTGCTGCAGGACGGCTTCGGCTTCCTGCGCTCGCCGGAAGCCAATTACCTGCCCGGCCCGGACGACATCTACGTCTCGCCGTCGCAGATCCGCCGCTTCGGATTGCGCACCGGCGACACCATCGAGGGCCAGATCCGCAGCCCGAAGGAAGGCGAGCGCTATTTCGCGCTGCTCAAGGTCAATACGATCAATTTCGAGGACCCGGAGAAGGCCCGCCACAAGGTCAACTTCGACAATCTGACGCCGCTCTATCCGGACGAGCGGCTCAACATGGAGCACGACAATCCGACCTCGAAGGATCTGTCGGCGCGGGTCATCGATATCGTGTCGCCGATCGGCAAGGGCCAGCGCGCCCTGATCGTGTCGCCGCCGCGCACCGGCAAGACCGTGCTGTTGCAGAACATCGCGCACTCGATCACCGCCAATCACCCGGAATGCTACCTGATCGTGCTGCTGATCGACGAGCGGCCGGAGGAAGTCACCGACATGCAGCGCTCGGTCAAGGGCGAGGTCGTATCCTCGACCTTCGATGAGCCCGCCGCGCGCCACGTTCAGGTCGCCGAGATGGTGATCGAGAAGGCCAAGCGCCTGGTCGAGCACGGCCGCGACGTGGTGATCCTGCTCGATTCCATCACCCGGCTCGGACGCGCCTACAACACGGTAGTGCCCTCCTCCGGCAAGGTGCTGACCGGCGGCGTCGACGCCAACGCGCTGCAGCGGCCGAAGCGCTTCTTCGGCGCCGCGCGCAACATCGAGGAAGGAGGCTCGCTCACCATCATCGCCACGGCGCTGATCGACACCGGCAGCCGCATGGATGAAGTCATCTTCGAAGAGTTCAAGGGCACGGGTAACTCCGAGCTCATCCTCGACCGCAAGGTGGCCGACAAGCGCACCTTCCCGGCCATCGACATCACCCGCTCCGGCACACGCAAGGAAGAGCTGCTCACCGAGCCGGCCGTGCTCAAGAAGATGTACGTCCTGCGCCGCATCCTCAATCCGATGGGCACCATGGACGCGATCGACTTCCTGCTCGACAAGCTGCGCAACACGAAGAGCAACTCGGACTTCTTCGAGTCGATGAATACGTAAGGCCTATCGGTTGTCGTGGCCGGGCCTGTCCCGGCCATCCCGCTTAGCAAGGCACGTGCCTTGAAAATCAGGATCACCGGGACTCGGCGCTTCGCGCCGGCCCGGTGATGACAAAGAAGAATTGCGAAGCGTACCGACTATGGCCGGGCCGTGTGCCCGGCCATTTTGTTTTCACCTCTCCCCGCTTGCGGGGAGAGGGAAGAAGCCGCCCAAAGTTTAAGCGCATTTGCCCTTATTTCATGCGGTGTTTTCGCCATCGCGAAAGGATTTGGAAACCATATTCTGGCGAATTGGAACGCGGACTTTTCCCCGCGAGCCACCATGCCCGAGCCCAGCCGTTTTCGACTGCCGCGACCGGCGCTGTGGATCGCACTTCCCGTCTTCGGCCTCACCCTCATCATTGTCGGTGCGCTCAGCCTCTCGCCGTCGGTGTGGCTCGCGCTCGGCGTCGGCGCGTTGGGCGCACTCGCCATCGGCTGCTTCGCCGAGCATCGGCTCGCGCGCGTGATCGCCTCCATCGGAGCGATCGCCGGCGGCGACCGCTACACCAGCCTGCCCGAGCTGATCGGCGACGGCGCCCTGCGCGCCTTCGCCCCGACTGCGGAAAGCATCCGCGGCGCCCTGCTCCAGGCCGACACGCTCGCGGTCGATCAGCGCCGGCGCGAGACCGAAGCCCGCCTGCACCATGCCGGCCGCCTTTTCTTCACCGGCAATTTCCGCCGCGCCATCGACGAGGTGGTGAACGCCTTCACCAGTGCCGGCGAACGCATCCGCGGCACCGCCGAGGATCTCGCGCAGAGCAACCGGCTGATGGCGAAGCAGGTGACCGAATCCGCCGATGCCGCGGCCAAAGCCGCCGAGGATGTTGCCGGCGTCGCCGCCGCGGCGCGCGACGTCCAGGCTTTGGCGATCAATTCCGGGCGTCACGTGGAAGAAGCCCGCGCCGCCACCAAGCGCACGGTGACTGAGCTCGCCCGCGCCGACGAGACCATGCGCAATCTCGGCCTCGCCGCCGGCCGCATCGAGCAGGTGATCAAGCTGATCCAGGCGATCGCCAAGCAGACCTCGCTGCTGGCGCTCAACGCCACCATCGAAGCCGCCCGCGCCGGCGAATCCGGGCGCGGCTTCGCCGTGGTGGCCGCCGAAGTGAAGGATCTCTCGCATCGCACCGAGATCGCCACCAAGGACATCAGCGCGCAGGTCCACGACATCCAGCACGCGGTGAACGAGACCGCGGAAGCCATCGTCGCGGTGGACCGCAGCGTCGCCGCCATGGGACAGGTGAACGAGACCGTCACCGCGCTCATGGAGCAGCAAATCGCCCAGCTCGATCTGATCGGCACCGAGGCGATGAAAGTCGCCTCCACCGTCAGCGAGGCGCTCCCCGGGATCAAGAGCGTCGTCACCGACGTCACGCTCGCCGGTGACGCCGTGCTCTCGACCGCCGACGATCTCATCACCCGCGCGCAGTCACTGACGGCACAAGTGACGCGCTATTTCTCCGACCTCGATCACGGCTCGATCAAGGTCGGCATCCTGCATTCGCTCTCGGGCACGCTCACCACCAGCGAGCGGCCGTTGCAGCAGATCATCGTCATGATGATCGAGAAGCTGAACCGTGCCGGCGGCCTGCTTGGCCGCCCGGTCGAAGCGGCGATCATGGACCCGCGCTCCGACAACGAGGCCTATGCCGCGCAAGCCGAGACGTTGCTGCGCGAGCACAAGGTGGCGGCGATCTTCGGCTGCTGGACCTCGGCCTCGCGCAAGCGCGTGCTGCCGGTGCTGTCGCAATACGATGGGCTGTTGTTCTATCCCAGCCAGTACGAGGGCGAGGAGCAGTCGCCGCACGTGGTCTATACCGGCGCCACGCCGGCGCAGCAGGCGATCCCCGCTGTCGACCATCTCATCGGCCTCGGCCGCCGCCGCTTCTTCCTGTTCGGCACCGATTATGTTTATCCGCGCACGACGAATGCCATCATCCGCAATTACCTGCGCTCGCGCGGCACCGGCGAGGACGCGGTGGACGAGCTCTATGTGCCGTTCGGCGAGAAGGTGTTCGGCGACATCGTGCATCGCATTCGCAAGTTCGCCGGCCGCGACGGCGCGATCGTCGCCACCCTGTCCGGCGATTCGAACGTGCATTTCTTCCGCGAGCGCGCCAGGCAGGGGCTCGATGCCGACATCCTGCCGGTGATGAGCCTCTCGCTCGGCGAAGCCGAATTGCCTGCGCTGGCCGAGCGCAAGCTGATCGGCCACATGGTGGCGTGGAACTATCTGCACAGGCTCGACACCCCGGAGAATCGCACCTTCATCGGCGAATGGCGCGACTTCGTCGGCGATCCGGAAGCCACCACCAACGATCCGATGGAAGCCTGCTGGATCGGCTTCCAGCTCTGGGCGCAGGCGGTGGCCGCCGCGGGCACGACCGACGTGAAGGCGGTGCGCCGCGCGCTCGCCGGCCGTTCGATCCGAGCGCCGTCCGGTTTCGACGTGCGCTTCGATACCGAGACGCAGCATCTGCACAAGCCGGCAATCATCGGCCGCTTCGACGAGCGCAACGTCATCGAGCCGGTCTGGATCAGCGGCGGCCTCATCGCGCCCGAACCCTGGAGCCGCTGGCTGACAAAGAACGCCGAGCCGCAGGCGCTGCGAAAGGCGAGTTGACCTCATCTATCCCTCCCCCGCTTGCGGGGGAGGGTGGCGAGCGAAGCGAGCCGGGTGGGGGAAAATCGCGGCGTCATACTCTTGTGGGGCCGGCGCGCGTTCTCGTTTGCCATCGGATGACCCCACCCGGTTGGCCTTCGGCCAACCACCCTCCCCTTTCAGGGGAGGGATGGTGCCACACAATTGGCGCGCCGCTTATCCCTCCGCCGCTTGCGGGGGAGAGGTTGTATTTCAGCCGAACGCCGGATCGGGCACGCAGACGGCGTCCTTGTCGTCGCCGAGCGCCTTTTTGCAGTCCTGGACGTTGGAATAGCCGCAATTCACGTCCGCACCGGCTTTGTTGTGGAAACCGCACCACTGCGGGGCATTGTCCGGCGGAGGTGATGTTGCATCGTCCGCATAGGCCATCGTCGTCAGCCCGAGTGCCAGCGCGCCGCC
>DATARB010000136.1:0-1857 GCA_036264375.1 Pseudolabrys sp. | reverse complement strand
CTTGAGGATCGAGGCGATCGACCGATAGCTCGCTGCGCCAATGCTGATCCCACGGCGGCATGCGGCTTCGAGGCGCTGCGCCCCAAAGGTCTTTTCCATCCGCAGAATGCCGAGACAGGATCGGAAGCCCTGCTCGGGATGAGGCTTCGTCCGCATGATGGTCTCGCACAGCGCGACCGTGGACGGGCCGATCTTCTCGGCGGCAGCCAAGAGACGGGCCGGCGTCCAGAAGGCGTATCGGCGATGCGCGCTCGGCATGTGCTCGGGGATCGTGGTGTGGCGGCGCTTTACGCCCGAGCGGGCGTGGCTCGCGATGCGGCTGCCGCGATGGAACACCTCGATCGTGGCCTCGGTGGCTCGCACCTCGACGACCTGGCGGATCATGCGGGACGGCACGGAGTAGAAGTGGCCCGCAACTTCGACATGGTAGTCCGGGGCCACGCGGGCGCGACGCCACTCGGCATACTGGTAGGGCTCTGCCGGCAGCGGCATCAGCGCGGGCCGGTCGATGGCATCGAAGAACTCGCGGCGGCTGGCGCCGAGCTTGCGCATCAGGCGGCCGTTGAGTTCGTCGACCAACGTGCGGATAGCGACATTCAACTCGGCGAGCGAGAAGAAGCGCCGATTGCGCAGTCGCGCCAATATCCACCGCTGGACGATGAGAACTGCCGCCTCGACTTTAGCCTTGTCGCGCGGCTTGCGCGGCCGCGCCGGCATGATGGTGGTGCCGTAATGGGCGGCGAGGTCCTGGTAGGTTCGGTTGACGCCCGGCTCATAGCGGTTCGCCGCCGTGACCCCCGCCTTGAGATTGTCGCAGACGAGCGCCTTCGGCACCCCACCCAGGAAGGTGAGCGCATCGACATGGGCGCCGATCCAGTCCGGCAATGCCTCGCTGAACCGGGCCTGGGCGAAGGTGTAATTCGATGCCCCCAGCACCGCGACGAAGATCTTGGCGGCACGCACTTCCCCGGTGAGCCCGTCGAATACTGGCAGGGTATCGCCGGCGAAGTCCACGAACAGCTTCTCCCCGGCCGCATGGGTTTGCCGCATGGTCGCCGTGATGCCGTGGCGCCATTCGACGTAGAGGTCGCAGAACCGGCTGTAGCCGTAGCCGTCGGGATGATGTCCGCGGTATTCTTCCCACAGCAGCGCCAGCGTCACGCCGCGGCGGCGCAGCTCCGCGTGGATGTGCCCCCATTCCGGCAGCGGCTTCGATCGCGGCGGGTTGTAGCCGGCCGGAGCGAACAGCTTGCGTTCCAGCGCCGCATCGTCGAGCTCTTCCGGCACCGGCCAGGTGATGCCGATGACAGCGGCGCGGCGGATGTATTCCCCGATCGCGGTGCGGCCGATCCCGACCGACCGCGCGATCACACGCTCGCTCGCTCCGCAGGCATACTTCAGGCGCAGAACTTCTCGAACCTTCCGCATCGACAATCTCTCGGCGGGCATCGGGTCTCCTTTGCGAATCGCAAAGAAGGACCGTGCCCAGCTCAGACTGCCGACAGCGCTCCCCGCCTCACCCTTTCAACAGGGTGGCCGCCTTCGTTCGGAATCGGTGGCCGCTTTCGATCGGAATGGGTGGCCGCTTTCCGTCGGAATCGGTGGCCGCATTGCCTCGGATTCCGCATATGAACCGCTCCGATGCGGTCAAAGAGATAGCGGTGCGTGTGCTGGATCGGCTTTTCCCTGAATTTGCGATGGGGGACCACACTGGCTGGGAAAAGGTGATCGACCAAGCGCGCAAAAAGGTGCCTGACGCCTTGAAAACTGTCGGGTACGCTGGCGAACCCCAAGAGCATCCGGTCTGCAAGGCGTTGCTGAAGGCGCTGACGCCTTCCGCCAAGGGCTCGGAACTTC
>DATARB010000127.1:0-3211 GCA_036264375.1 Pseudolabrys sp. | reverse complement strand
GACAAGAGGGCGGGGCCACCCGGCGTGGAATCAAGTACGGCGTCGTATCAACGGCGACAAAACGGCGGGCGAGATGCCGATAAGGTCTCGCTCCGTGCCAACCACCTTCCGCGTAAGCGGTCCTGCTACCCCACATAGCTGATGCGATGCGGGCGTGCATGCTGGCGATTCTCTTTGGGTCGCGGATCGTGTGCACACTATGGTCGACATTAATGACGACACGAAGCTGGTTCGCCGCCGCGCAGAGGTTACGGCGGTCGTCCGCCGCCGGCGGTGGAGCGATAAGGAGAAGGGGCGGATTGTCGCCGAAGCGATCGCGCCTGGTGCTGTCGCTGCCGACGTGGCGCGGCGCCATGACCTCGCGCCGCAGCAGCTGTGGAACTGGATGAGAGCAGCGAGGCAAGGCCGCTTCGCGCTGCCGGTCGATGGAATACCGGCTTTTGTGCCGGTGCTATCGGTAGAACCGGGACAGGCGAATGAACCCGCGCAGGAGGTTCGCTCTGCCGCGATCGAGATCATGATCGGAGCCGTCACGGTGCGGGTGCCGGCCGGCGCCGAGGCGGGTGATGTCGAAGCGGTCTTGCGCGCGGTTCGGCGGTCCAACTCATGAGCGGCGGCATGCTGATCCCGCCCGGGCCGGTGCGGGTGCTCGTGGCGACGAAGCCTGTGGACTTCCGCAAGGGCATGAACGGATTGGCGGCCCTGGTCCAGGAGCAATTGAAGGCCGATCCGTTCTCCGGAACGATCTACTGCTTCCGCTCGAAGCGGGCCGACCGGGTGAAGCTCGTGTTCTGGGACGGCACCGGCCTTTGTCTGTTCTCCAAGCGTCTGGAGGAAGGCAAGTTCCGCTGGCCGCGCATTGCCGACGGCGTGATGCGATTGTCGGCGGCGCAGTTGAGCGCGCTTGTCGAAGGGCTCGATTGGAGCCGCGTGCATGCGCCAAGGGTGATGCGGCCGCAAGCCGTGCAGTGACCTTCGTGCCGTGACCTGCGGTCAATTGAATCACCCCCGAGAAAGTGCATCGCATTCGCGCGCAACTGTGTTCTGCTTGGCGTGTGAGCACGACCGATTCGCTTCCCCACGATGTTGAGAGCTTGCGCGCGCTGGCGCTGAAAGCCATTGCGGAGCGCGATGTTGCGATTGCCGAGCGCGACGCCGAGCGGATCGAGAAAGCAAAGCTTGTGGCCGAGCGCGACCGGCTGCAAAGCCTCTACGAACATGTGCATCACCTTCTTCGCAAGGCGAACGATCACCGCTTTGGCGCGAGGAACGAACGGCTCGAACGGCTGCCGGCCGACCAGCTCCAACTCGCTCTCGAAGACATCGAGGCATCGCTCGCGAAGACCGAGGCGGCCGAGGAGAAGAAAGAGCCGCGGCTGCCACGCACGGGGACGCGCAAGCGCGGCGCATTGCCCAACCATCTGCCGCGCATCCACCAGACGGTGGCGCCGCCGCGCACCAACTGCCCGTGCTGCAACGCGCCGATGCATATGATCGGCGAGGAGACGAGCGAGCGGCTGGACGTCCTTCCCGCCCAGTATCGCGTGATCGTCACGCATCGTCCGAAGTTTGCCTGCCGGGCCTGCGAGAAGGTGGTGCAGGAGAACGCACCCGATCATCTCATCAAGTCGGGTCTTCCCACCGAGGCGATGGTGGCCAGCGTGATCGTCGCCAAATACGGCTGGCACCTGCCGCTCTATCGCCAGGCGAAGATGCTTGCGATACAAGGCATCGACATCGACCGATCGACGCTTGCCTTCTGGGTGGGCTATGCGGCGGCGGAGCTTGTTCCGCTTTATGAGCGGCTGAAGCAGCATCTCCTCTCTTCGTCTCGGCTCGCGGTCGACGAGACGCCGGTGCCGGTCCTCGATCCCGGACGCGGGCGCACGAAGACCGGCTACTTCTGGAGCATGGCGCGCGACGACAGACCGTTCGGCGGAAAGGATCCGCCGGCCGTCGCCTATACCTATGCGCCGGGCAGAGGTGCGGTGCATTTGCACATGCTTCTTAAAAACTATCGCGGCATCGTGCAGTGCGACGGCTACGCGCCTTACAAACAGCTGCCGGATGATGCGATCACGCTCGCCTTCTGCTGGGCGCATGTCAGGCGCGGCTTCTTCGAGATCGCGAGGAAGGGCAACGCTCCCATTGCCACCCAGGCACTCGTGCGCATTGCCGCGCTCTACAGGATCGAAGAGAACATAAGGAGCAAAAGCGCCGAAGAACGGCGCGCCGTGCGCCGAGAGAAATCCGCGCCGTATTGCGAAGCTCTGAAACGCTTCCTTGAGAAACAGCTCGGCCGGGTCTCAGCCAAAGCCCCGATCGCGCAGGCGATCCGCTATACGCTCAAGCACTGGCAAGGTTTGACCCGCTTCCTCGATGACGGCCGCATCGATCTTGATTCCAACATCGTCGAACGCTCGATGCGCCCCCAAGCGCTCACGCGCAAGAATGCACTCTTCGCCGGCCATGACGACGGCGCGGAAAACTGGGCCATCGTTGCTTCGCTGATCGAGACCTGCAAGCTCAACGGCATCGATCCATACACCTACTTTGCCGACGTTCTTTCCCGCCTCGTCAATCTCTGGCCAAACGCTCGCCTCGATGACCTCCTCCCCTGGAACTGGACGGCAGTGCACGACCACCTGCAACGCGCCGCCTGATCCGCCCGCCCCCAGCTCCAGCTCCGCCGCGGATGTCAAGCCGCCGATGTAAGGGCACGGAAACCTCGCTTACGAGTTTCGGGAGCTTGGCGTGCGAGCGTCAACCATCCGGTGGCCAAATGCCGAAACTCCTGCGACCGATCGCCCGGCATGGCGCGTGCTCATGCTGCCGCCCCAGTGTTCGGGAACGCGACGCACGCCAGCATTGTTCCTGGAACCTCAGCTTATTATGCCAATTAGTTATGGCACCATGCCCTCAAATTAGACCCCACGGCCTCGCCCAGGATATCCTCGCGGTTTTCGGCGAAGTCATTGTAGCGATAGGGCTTCTGCGCCCCGATCTCCTCGCCCATGAAAAACATCGGCGTTCCCGCAGAGAGCAATGTCATCGCCGCCGCGAAGCGCAAGCGAGCCTCCGTCCAGCGGCGTGTCTCGCCAACCAATGGGGCGCCATTGACTGCAACGATGATGGTCCGTGCCGAGCCGTCGCGATTACCACAATCGTCGTGCGATGCGTTATAGACGATCTTGGCTCGGCTACTTGTTTC
>DATARB010000238.1:0-5007 GCA_036264375.1 Pseudolabrys sp. | reverse complement strand
CCCGGCACCTTGTCGAAGTGGCCGGCTTTCCAGTCCGCCTTGGCCTGCTCGATGCGCTCCTTGCGCGACGACACGAAATTCCACCAGATGTGACGCGGGCCGTCCATCGGCGCGCCGCCGAGGATGACGAAATGGGCGTCGGTCACCGCGGTGATGCTCGCTTTGTCGCCCTGCTTGAACACCAGCAGGCGGCCGCCATCGAAGCGGTCGCCGGCGATGTCGACGGTGCCGTCGATGACGTAGACCGCGCGCTCCTCGTGATCGGCGTCGAGCGGCACGACTGAGCCGGCCTTGAGATAGACGTCGCCAAAGATGGTCTCGTGCACCGTCGGCACCGGCGACTTGGCGCCGTAGAGCGAGCCGACCACCACGCGCACGCTCTTGCCGTTCTCCTCGATCATCGGGAATTCGGCCGTGTCGTGATGCACGAAGCCCGCCTCCATTTCCTCTTTCTCGGCGGGCAGACCGACCCACATCTGCAAGCCATGGATCGGTGAGCCGGTGACGCGCTTCTCCGCGCCGGTGCGCTCGGAGTGCACGATGCCGCGCCCGGCGGTCATCCAGTTCACCTCGCCCGGCCTGATCGCCACGGCGGTGCCGAGGCTGTCGCGATGCATGATCTCGCCGTCGAAGAGGTAAGTGACCGTGGCGAGGCCGATATGTGGATGCGGCCGCACGTCGAGACCGTTGCCGGCGCGGAATTCCGCCGGGCCGAAATGGTCGAAGAAGATGAAGGGGCCGACCATGCGCGATTGAATGGAGGGAAGGGCGCGGCGCACGGAAAACCCGTCGCCGAGATCGACCGTGCGCGGCACGACGACATGGGCGATGGCGTCGCAGCTATAGGTGTCGCCCGCGACGGGGTCCTTGCCGGGGAAGAAGCTCATGGCATCAACTCCTCTTTGCCCCGCACTCTAGCGCAGCCGCCACCGCGAATCCCAGCGCTACGCTGGGCCTCACGCAGCGGCGGTCGATACGCCGGTCGTCACAGTCGGGCCACAATCTACGCTGAGGCGTGGCGCGGAAGTATTGCGTCGATTGACGCACGGCGCGTAGTAAGATCGCATTGTCGTGTCATCGCGGTGGGGCAGATTCTGCTTGATCCACTGGGCGCCAGCCCTTATGTGGACCGGGCTAGCGTGACGCGGCCGCGACAGGCGTGTGACAACGGCACTCACTCCGCGAGCCGGCACGCCGGTCTCTCGGGTTCGACCTCTGGTTGGAGAGAGCGGCATGTCTCACAACGCCCTCTTGCGATCGGGGAAGGGCTTGGAGACTCCAGGTACCACCCGACAAAATCATAATGCGCCCGCGCCCGTCATGGCGGATGCGCAGGAGCGCGACGATCACTTCGTCGTGCGCAACGGCGTGCGCTGCGCCGGCGCGCATCTCATCGTCGACCTTTATCACGCGAGCCGTCTCGACGACATCGCGCACATCGAGGAGACGCTGCGTGCCTGCGTCGCTGCGGCGGGCGCGACGCTGCTGCACATTCATCTGCACCATTTCGAGCCGAACGGCGGTGTCTCCGGCGTGGCGGTGCTGGCGGAGAGCCACATCTCGATCCACTCGTGGCCGGAGCATGGCTATGCCGCGCTCGATATCTTCATGTGCGGCAATGCCAATCCGGATGCCTGCGTGCCGGTGCTGCGCGAGGCCTTCAAGCCGAAGAACCTCGCAGTGAGCGAGCATCTGCGCGGGCAGGGCGTCCACGCCTGACCTATTAAGTTCATCTGATAAAAGTCATTATTCTGTCGCCACCGGGCTCGTCCCGGTGGCCTCGATTATCAGGGCACAGTGCCTCGCTATGCGAGATGGCCGCGACAAGCGCGCCATGACATCCGAGGGGCAACACGTCATGGCCGCCAAACGCTGGATTTCTGAAACGCTGTTCGACGAACTCGGCTTCCGCATGAGCTACGAGGTCGGTCGCGTGCTGCACGAGCAGAAGACCAAGCACCAAAATCTCGTCCTGTTCGAGCACAAGTTCTTCGGCAAGATGCTGATGCTCGACGGTGCGACGCAGATCACCAGCCGCGACGAATACGTTTACCAGGAGATGATGAGCCACGTGCCGCTGTTCGCGCACGGCAAGGCAAAGGATGTGCTCATTGTCGGCGGCGGCGACTGCGGCATCGCCGAGGAGGTGCTTAAGCATAAATCGGTGAAGCGGCTGACGCAGGTCGAGATCGACGCCTCGGTGGTCGAGTTCGCGAAGAAGCATTATCCGGAATTCACCAGGCCCGTGTTCGCCGACAAGCGCTTCGAAAGCGTCATCGGCGACGGCGCCAAATACGTCGCGACGACAGACCGGCGCTTCGACGTCATCATCGTCGACTCGACCGATCCGCAGGGGCCCGGCGCGGTCCTCTTCACCAAGGCATTCTACGCCGACTGCAAGCGCTGCCTGAGCAGAGGCGGCGTGTTGGTGACGCAGAACGGCGTTCCGTTCCTCCAGGCGGACGAGCTCAAGACCAGCTTGCGTCACTTTCAGTCGCTGTTTGCCGACGGCACCTGCTACATCGCCGCCGTCCCGACCTATGTCGGCGGTCACATGGCCATGGGCTTCGCGACCGACGACAAGACGCTCCGGCGGGCGTCCGTCAAGGACATCGCCGCCCGCTACGCCAAGGCCGGGCGTTTTGCGACGCGGTACTGGACGCCTGAACTGCATGCCGGCGCCTTCGCGTTGCCCCGCTTCATCGCCGATCTCGTTTCCGCCGGCGCACGCCGACATAAGACCGCGTAACGGGTGTTAACGGTCTGCTAACCATGCTGACCGTGCCGGGATACCTTCAGCCAATTTGTGGGAGGCGGGTTCCCTGACTTAAGGCGGCCTTTACGCCCACCTGTCTGACTGCTCCGGAAGCAGCAGAGGGGTGGCGACCCCCGACACCAGGGTGGGCAGTACTGTGCGCGCGTTCTCGCGCCGGAATCTCATTGCGATTGCCGCCGGTGTCTTTATCGCTGGCGGTCTTCTGATCGCCTTTGATTTTTGGCTCGGCACATTGATCGACCGGCAAGGTCAGGAGGAGGTCGAGACCACCGCCCAGCGGGCGATCGGCCTTGCGGAGAAGCGCGTCATCCAGGTGGCCGACGCGCTCGACCGGCTCGCGGCGCTGGGCGTCAATTCCTGCTCACCCGAACACGTGATCGCGATGCGCCACACGGCCTTCGAGACAGTGCCAATCCAGGAGGTCGCCGTCATCGCGCCGGATGGGCAAACCCTCTGCACGCATCTCGACCTGCCGCTCGGCGAGCGCAAGGTGCTGGCGTCGGAAGCCCTGGACGGGCTGCCCGGCTATTGGCTCGACATCATGTCGATCGAGGGCGGGCGGCCCATGGTGCGGCTGCGCCGGTTCGCGGAGGCGGGTGCCAACGGCCTTGCCGCCCTGGTGCCGGCCAATCTGTTTTTGCCGCAGGTCTCGATGCAGGGCGCGCCGTTCACCGCCTTCGCGCAGATCGCGACGCGCGGCGGCGCCGTCATCGATAGCTCGGGGTCGCGACATGGCGTTGCGGACACCGCCGGCATCTTCAGCGCCGATGCGAAGTCAGGCAAATTCGGCTTCGACGTGCAGATCGAAACGCCGCGGAGTCGGATCTTCGCCGAACATGACCATCTCAGGCGGTTCGGACTCTACGGTGCCGGCGGCATTCTCGTCGTGCTGATCGGCTTTGTCTTGCTGATGCCGCGCCGTGTACCCGCCGACCCGATCAGTGCGCTCAAGCTCGCGCTCGAGAACGGCGAACTCGTTCCCTATTACCAGCCGATCGTCGATATCCGCTCCGGACGGTTGCTCGGTGCCGAGGTTCTCGTGCGCTGGCGCAAGCCGGACGGCACGCTGGTGTTTCCGGGCGCCTTCATCCCGCTCGCGGAATCGAGCGGTCTCATCCGGGAGATGACGCGCGATCTGATGAAAAGGGTCTGCCTCGA
The DNA here is from genome assembly GCA_036264375.1 of Pseudolabrys sp. Lineage (GTDB taxonomy): Bacteria > Pseudomonadota > Alphaproteobacteria > Rhizobiales > Xanthobacteraceae > Pseudolabrys. The sequence goes on along the minus strand of DATARB010000238.1, from coordinate 1,073 downwards.
GGCGGGCAGCGCACTCAGTCACCGCCCGGCCTTGAAGGTGTCGTTCAATTTCGCCGGCAAGCTGTTCGGCGACGAGACCATCGTCAAGGACGTCCGCGGCATCTTCTTCGACTCGCCGATCAAGCTCTCGCAGGTCGTGCTGGAAGTGACCGAGCGCGATCGGATCGAAAACTTCGCCGAGGCGCGGCAGATCATCGAAGCGCTTCAACGCCTCGGCGTGCGCATCGCCATCGACGATGTCGGCACCGGCCACAGCGGCCTGTCCTACATGCTCAAGCTCGGCGTCGACATCATCAAGATCGACAAGATGTTCGTCGATGCCATCGGCACCGATCGCAACTCGACGAAGATCGTCGAGACACTGGTCGACCTCGCGCACAACATGCGCATGGATGTGGTGGCGGAGGGGGTGGAGAATTTCGAGCAGGTGACGCACCTGCGCGAGCTCGGGATCCGCTCGGCGCAGGGCTATGTGTTCGCGCCGCCGTTGCCCGGAAAAGCCTTCTTGCAATTGGTGGAAGCGATCGATCCGCTTCCCGTCTCTCATGCGGACGAACCGGACGACCGCGCCGCCGCATAACGCTGCACACAAAAGTGCTGCACGCAAAAAAGGGCGGCCCACCGGCCGCCCAGTCCAAACGCCACGCGGGAGGAACCTCGGTTCGGGTCGGCACGTCCACGCCGCCGGCCCACGTGATCGAATTTCGCCCCTAGTCGGTCACTCGGGGCTCGATTCGTCAATCGTAATCTAACAGATTTATGACGATGCTTGGCCGCTGTGGCATCTATGCCGCAGTGTGCCACAAGTGTGCACAACCGCCGGGCCGTCAGACGGGCATGAGTTCGTGTTCGATGGCACTCAGGATTTTCGGATCGGTGGGCTCCATGGCCGAGGTGAAGCCGGCGCGCAGGCGGCCGTCCCGGGCGATCAGGTACTTATGGAAATTCCAGCGTGGCGCCTCGAGCGGGCGCTCCAGCGCGGCCCACTTGTAGAACGGGTGGGCGTCCGGCCCCTTGACCGCGACCTTCGCGGTGATTGGAAAGGTGACGTGATACTCCTCGTGCGCGGTCCT
>DATARB010000061.1:0-12585 GCA_036264375.1 Pseudolabrys sp. | reverse complement strand
GGACGCGGTGGTGCCGCACAAGGACGTCAACACGCTGGTCGATAAGCTCAAGACCCAGAAGGGCATCGTCATCGAGCAGAAGGTCGTGGCCGGCGCCAACCACTTCTTCGACGGCAAGGTCGAGCCGCTGCTCACCTCGATCGCCGCCTATCTCGACAAGCGCCTGAAGCCGCCGGAGCGCAAGCCGACCGCGGCGGCGTAAAGCCGTCGCCCTGAGGTGATCGGCGCGGGATGCGCCGAGCCTCGAAAAGCCTGTGCATCGGCCGTCATCCTTCGAGGCTCGCGGAGTTTATCATCCGGCCGCGCTTCGCGCGGACCCGTTGGCTCGCACCTCAGGATGACGGATCAACTCCTCGCCACCACCCCACCGCGCATCGGCTGGGCAGTGCCTGTGGTCTTGGGGAACGTGATCGGCAGCTCATTGAGCGTGCGCACGGCCAGATAAGCGAAGGCCTGCGCCTCGATCGATTCCGACGACCAGCCGACCGCGTCCGCGGTCTCCACCGTCGCCGGCGCCAGCCGCTCGCCGAGCATTTTCATGAGCGTCGGATTGCGCGCGCCGCCACCAGCGACGATCCAGGCCTCGGGCGGCGCCGGCATGTGACGCACCACACGCGCGACCGATGCGGCTGTGAGCGCGGACAGCGTCGCTGCGCCATCGGCGACCGAGAAATCCGGCAAGCCGATATTGGCGAAGGCAAAGGCATTGCGGTCGAGCGACTTCGGGCACGGCTGATCGAAGAACGGATGCGCGAGCACGCGCGCGATGAAGGCCTCGTCCACTTTGCCGCGCGCAGCCTGGTCGCCATCGCGGTCGAGCGGCGCGCCGGTGCGCGCCCGCATAAAGTCGTCGATCAAAGCATTGCCAGGTCCCGTGTCGCAGGCGATGGGATCGCCGCCGTCGACCCACGTCACATTGGCGACGCCGCCGACATTCAACACCGCGATCGGATGCGGCCGATCGAGATCCCGCGCCAGCGCCTGATGGAAGACCGGCACCAGCGGCGCGCCCTGCCCGCCGGCGGCAACGTCCGCCGCGCGGAAATCATGAGCCACCTGCATCCCGAGCCGCTGCGCCAGCGCCGCGCCGTCGCCGATCTGCACGGTGAGCCGCGCGTCCGGCCGGTGCAGAACAGTCTGGCCGTGGAAGCCGACGATCGCGATGCTCGCCCTGTCGATGCGCTCTGTGGCAAGGAAGGTCTCCACCGCCTCCGCGTGCACGCTGGTGACGAAGGCCTCGGCCTCCTTCAGGAGGCCCGGCCGCTGCGCGCGCTCGGTGAGCTTGGCGCCCTCGGCGAGGGCCTGCCGCAACAGGTCGCGCTCGGTGTCCGTATATGGCCGGTAGCCCGTCGGACCGAACGCAGCGATACGCTCGCCATCGGTCTCGATCATCGCCACATCGACGCCATCGAGCGAAGTCCCGCTCATCAGGCCGATCGCCCGCACTAGCCCCAACCCCAATCCCCATCAGTTGAATCCCGTACCGGACCTGTTACACCATCCGCACGGTGGATGCGACAAGGCCGCGGCGTTTCACGCCGTCATGCCCGGCCTTGTGCCGGGCATCCACGCCTTAAAGCACAGGTGAAGACGTGGATGGCCGGGACAAGCCCGGCCATGACGCAGCAGGTTACATAATGAGCGCCTATAAATCCGATTTCCTCAACATTCTCGCCGAGCGCGGCTTCATCCACCAGGTCTCGGAACCCGAGGCCTTGGACGCGCGCGCCAAGGACGGCACCCTCACCGCCTATATCGGCTTCGATTGCACGGCGGCATCGCTGCACATCGGCTCGCTGCTGCCGATCATGATGCTCTATTGGCTGCAGCAGACCGGCCACCGGCCGATCGCGCTGATGGGCGGCGGCACCACGCGCGTTGGCGATCCGTCCGGCAAGGACGAGAGCCGCCGCATCCTCACCGACGAGATGATCGAGCAGAACTTGGTCGGCATCCGCGCCATCTTCTCCAAGTTCCTGAAGTTCGAGTCGGACGGCGGCAACGCCGTGATGGCCAACAACGCCGACTGGCTGAACACGCTCAACTATATCGACTTCCTGCGCGACGTCGGCCGGCACTTTTCGGTCAACCGCATGCTCTCGTTCGACTCGGTGAAGCTGCGGCTCGAGCGGCAGCACGAATTGTCGTTTCTTGAATTCAATTACATGCTGCTGCAGGCCTACGACTTTGTCGAGTTGAACAAGCGCTATGGCTGCGCGCTGCAGATGGGCGGCTCGGACCAGTGGGGCAACATCGTCAACGGCATCGATCTCGGCCGGCGCATGAACAACGCGCATCTGTTCGCGCTGACCGCGCCGCTGATCACCACGGCGTCGGGCGCCAAGATGGGCAAGACCGCCGCCGGCGCCGTGTGGCTCAACGCCGACATGGTGAGCCCGTATGATTACTGGCAGTTCTGGCGCAATACCGAGGACGGCGACGTCTCGCGCTTCCTCAAGCTGTTCACGACGCTGCCGCTCGACGAGATTGCGCGGCTGGCGGCGCTGAAGGGCGCGGAGCTCAACGACGCCAAGAAGGTGCTCGCCAACGAAGCCACCGCGATGGTGCATGGCCGCGCGGCAGCCGATGCTGCTGCCGAGACCGCGCGGAAAACCTTCGAGGAAGGCGCGCTGGCGGAGGACTTGCCGACGGTGGAGATTGCGCGCGCCGATCTCGACAAGGGTCTCGGCGTGCTGACTGCGTTTGCGGAGAAAGCCGCGCTCGTCTCGTCGAACGGCGAAGCGCGGCGGCAGATCAAGGCCGGCGGCCTGAAAGTCAATGACGCGACGGTCAGCGACGACAAGATGGCGCTGACGGCGAGCGACCTCTCGCCCGAAGGCGTGATCAAGCTCTCGCTCGGCAAGAAGAAACACGTGCTGCTCAGGCCGGTGTGAGGCGTCATCTCGCTTGCTTACTTGTCCCTCCCCCGCTTGCCGGGGAGGATGGCGAGCGCAGCAAGCCGGGTGGGGGCTCGCGCAATAAGCCGCGACGTTACCCGCCCGCCTTTGGCGGGCGACCCTCCCCTTTCAGGAATCAAAGGTCAATAATCCTATAGGAATATAGAGCATTCCCCGCGGGCGATGAATCGATTGTGATCAGGCGGGGGATTCCCAGCAGAATCTGGTTGTGAGTCCATGGTTTCTCTGATTCGGAGGGAGCCATGGGACGACGGCCTTATTCGGATGATCTTCGCGAACGGGTGATCACGGCGGTCGCCGGCGGATGTTCGCGGCGCGCAGCGGCTGAGCGATTTGCGGTGAGCGCTGCGTCGGCGGTGCGGTGGGTAGCCCATCACGAGGAGACCGGAAACGTCGGCCCGGAGCGCCGGAAGGGCAAGAGCCACTCGCCGCTGGAGGCGCACGCGTCGTGGCTTTTGGACCTGATTGACAAGGAGCCGGACTTGACGCTGGCGGAGATCGTGCATCGGCTGCTGCAGGATCGCCAGATGAGCACGACCGACAGCTCGGTCGACCGATTTTTCCGGCGGCACGGGTTAAGCTTCAAAAAAAACTCTGCACGCAGCCGAACAAGAGCGGCTCGACGTGGCCGAAGCACGGCAACGCTGGAAGAGCGAACAGCCGCGGCTTGATGCCAAGCGCCTGGTGTTTGTCGACGAGACCGGAACCTCGACCAAGATGGTGCGCACCCACGGCCGTTGCCGCCGTGGCCTTCGGCTGATCGGCAAGGCGCCGTGGGGACATTGGAAGACCACCACCTTCACGGCTGGCCTGCGCTGCGGCGAGATCGTCGCCCCATGGGTGCTGGACGGACCGATGAATGGCGAAGCCTTCCTGGTCTATGTCGAGAAGGTGCTGGCCCCGCGCTTGTCGGATGGCGACATCGTCGTGATCGACAACCTGCCGGCCCACAAGGTGGAGGGTGTCCGCGCGGCGATCGAGGCGAGCGGCGCCAAGCTTCTCTACCTGCCGCCTTATTCGCCCGATCTCAACCCCATCGAAATGGCATTCGCCAAACTCAAGACGCTGCTACGCAAGGCGGCAGCCCGAACACGCGAGTCACTCTGGGACGCGATTGCCCAAGTCCTCGGCGCATTCACACCACAGGAATGCGCCAATTACCTCGCCCATGCAGGATATGCTTCGTCCTAAGTGGGGAACGCTCTAGTTATGCCCGCTCCAAAGCTCTGCCGCGCAATGCTTTTCTTATGTCTCCCCGCCTGTCGGGAGGGATAAGCGCAAGCGGCCGCTATCGCGTCGGCGGCGTGAAATTACTGTCGAACGAGCCGGGCGACGGAATGAACTTGCGCAACAGGCCGGGCGCGATGGCGGTCACCGGGTTGACCGAGATGCGCGGCGCGCTGGGAGGGCCGACCGCTTCATACGTGATGCCGAGCAGACCTTCGTTGCTGCCGCCGCCGAGGAACAGGCCGACGATCGGGATCTGCCCGAACATATTGTTGAGTCCGTAGAACGGCACGAAGGTGCCGCGCAGGTGCACGTCGTCGCGCACATAATCGACCTGGCCCTCGACGGTCGCGCCGACCAGCGGCCCGCGCACGACGCCGTCGCGGATCGCCATCTTGCCGGGAAAACGAGTGAAGTCTGCGCGCATCTCTGAGAAATCGACGCTGCCGGCGTTGGCGGCGCCCGGCGCGCCCGCGACCACGCGCTGGAGCGCCGGCTCGCCGCGCACGGCGAAGCTGCGGATGAACAGCGTGCCAACCTGCGGCGCCTGGTCCTGCGTGGGCGGGTCCATCGCCACCCACATCTGCCCGCCATACATGCGCGGATACGTATCGGTGAAGCGGAACAGCGCGCCGGCGTCGTCGGTCTCTATGTAGACGACCTGGTGGTTGTCGCGCGCGCGCAAGCGCAGATCGCCGATCAGCGGCGTGTCGCGCCCGATCTTGGCACTCAGATTGAAGCTGCGGATGTGGCCGCCCCGGCGCGACAGCTTGAGATCGAGGCCACGCAGCGTCTCGCCGTTGTGGCCGGCGACGGCGCCCAGCTTGATGTCGAGGTCGAGATCGGGCTGCTTCTCACGCACCTTGTCGGCCGCGCTCGACCCCGCCATCGCCGATTTCACGAAAATGCGTCCGTCATAGACGTCGCCGCGCATCGCCACACGCAGCGCGCCGTCGTTGCCGCGGTCGGCCTTGAGCGTGACTTTGTCGCCGTCGGAGAAACCGAACACCGGAAAATTCGCCGAGACAAGATCGCCCGATCCGTCCAACTCGACGGAGCCTTTCACATTGGCGCCGCCGCCTTCGATCGTCAGGTCGTCGAAGCGCACCGACTTCGGCGTCTTCGTCAGCGTATAGGTGGCGTGCGCCGGCTTGCCGGCCGCCTTCACCCAGCCGGGCAGAAGATTGTCGATCTTCACCGGCGTGAGATCGGCATCGACATTCATGCGGTCGTCATTGACCTTGCTGCCGAAGCGGCTTGTGACCTTCACCGGGATGGCGCCGGTGACGCTGGGGCCGAGATCGAAGCCGAGCCGCTTGCGCGCGGCCTCGTCGAGGCTCGCCGCCACGTGCAACTCGGCGTCGGCATCACCCTTCTGCTTGATCAGTTCAATCGTTGCCGGCGTGCCGTTGACCTTGACGTCGCCTTTGATCTGGTAGCCGTCATTGGTGGCGTTCACCTTCAACGTGGGTGCCTCGACCCTCTGCCCCATCAGCATCTTGTCGGCGGCGAAGTTGGTCAGATCGGCGGCGATCGCATAGGTGGCGTTGTTCGGCGGCGCGTTCTTGCCGAGCAGGAAATTGACCGTGACCTGCGCCGCGACCGTGCCGCGGCTCGCGGTCGGATCGATCGAGATGGCGACGGTGTCGTTCAAAGCGTCGCTGGAGAGCAGCGCGGCCGCGGCGGGCACGCTGCCGTCGATCCGGAAGGTGGCGTTGGCGGGCGCCGGCTTGAGATGCGTGTCGGGAATCTGGAAGACGCCGCCGGCGATGTTGAGCTTGCGGCCGCCCGCGACCTCGACGGTGCCGCGGCCGAGACTGACCGTGGCATTGGCGCCGGTGATATGCACGGTGAGGTCGGCGTCGCGGATCTCCGGCAGGTCCGGAACCGGCTTCAGCGTGGTGGCGCTGCTCTCGATATCGATCGACAGCCCGTCTTCCGCCATCGGCGGGCCGTCGGGAATGAAATTCGGCAGCGGCGAGTTGCCGGCGACGACGACCCGCTCGACGGTGCCGCTGGAGATGTGCTCGTCGACCCACTTGCGCACGTCGGCGGAGATGAAGAACGGCCATAGCTGCTTCATCACCGAGAGCGGCATGCGCGTCGCGGCAACGCCGAAGGCGAGCCGCGGATCGGTGGCGGAATAGTCGAAACTGCCGGTGACGGCGACGCCGACATTCTGCGAGGGCCGTGTGTCGATGCGGCGGAAGTCGCCCTGCTCGATATCGACGCGCCGCTTCACCGGGTCGATTCGCGCGCGCAGGATGGCGCGGTTGAGCGCGATGCCCTCCTGATCGGAGCCGCCGCCGAGAATGATCGGATCGATGACGGAATCGCCACGCGTCAGCGTCATCACCCAGGCGGTGCTCTGATCGCTCGGGGCGTCGAAGCTGGCCCGCAGCGTGAACTGATTGCCGCCCGATTGAATCTGGAAGGGCACGATCAGCGAGCGGCGGCGCGCATCCCAATTGAAGCGGAAATCGGCGCGGTCGATGGCGAGTTCGCCGGCGTCCGGTTCCTTGGCGTTGTGATCGATAATGGTGCCAGACCCGACCATGAGCTGGCCCGTGACCGTCTGCGGCGTGCCGTCCGCGGCGACGTCCGCCCGGATGCTGGCCGACACCGGCAGGTCGGCGTCGATGCTGTCGTTGAGGCGCATCGCCAGCATCATGTCGCGGGTGGAGACCTTGCGCGCCTCGATGCCGATGGCGCGGACGCCGTCGGACAGCGGACGCATGGCGGCGCTGAGCACCCAGGGACGCTTCGTATTCTCCGACTCGAGCTTGAAGACGACGCCGCCCAGTTCCGGCCGCGTGACGCTGACGTTGATGTGGTCGAAATTCCAGCGCTTGCCGTTGCGCTGGTCGTCGACGACGAGATTGCCGTTCTTGAGGCCGACCTCGCGCAGGTCGTGGCCGTCGAGGCCCGAGGCACCGACGCTGTCGATCCAGGCGAGCACGCCGGCGACGTTTTCGAAGCCGGCTTTCAGCGGGTCCTGCGGCGGCGCGTCGGGGCTGGCCGGAGCCGCCGGGCGCGGCGGGATCGGCGCGCGGGCGGTGGCGATCGGCCGCTTGTCGGCGCCGGCGAAGACGGTGATGGCGCCGTCGGTCTCGATGCGGATCGACATTTGCGCGCCGACGAGATTGAGGCTTTGCGCGCGCAGGTTTCCGGACAGGAGACTCACGGCCGACATGCCGACCTCGGCCTTCGGCGCGCTGGCGACAATGGTGCCGTCGGAGTCGCGCACGACGATGTCGCGCAGGCGCAAGGTCGGGCGGCCACGCTCGTCGCGTTCGATCTGGGTGCCGCCGACGACGACCGTATGCTGGCTGCCGAGGTTCTCCGCGATCGCCGCCGTCAGCCAGGGCGTGGCGACGTCGAACTCGATCGGGCCGCTGGAGAGACGCAGCCACAGCCCGACCGCCGAAAGCACGACAATGGCGGCGAGCGCCGCCGTGGTGAAGAACAGCCGGCGCATCCAGCGATGCACCAGGAAGTAATGAACCGCACGTCCGACAAAGCAGCATTGCTTCCACACGGCCGCCGGCAACGCGCGGTGCAGCCGCCGGAAGGCGGGCGTGGCGCGCGGACCTTTACGCCTGTGGTCGTGCGTGATGCCTGTCATGCCCCTCAAGTCTGCTCGATCCAGACCGCATACGCGCCCCCCACGCCGTCCGCTCGCGCGGGACCGTCGTCCGGCAACGGGCTGCGAAGCAGGACGCCGGGCAGGCTATTTACGGGATTCGCGCACGGATGCGCTGCGCGGCATTGTGCCCCCCGCCGCCGATGCGCGCCCCGCGCAGACGAAGGCCAAAATCCGTGCCCGTTGCGCCCGCCCGACGCAAATGGCATGCCCGACATTGACCGGCGGAAAGCGACGAAAGGAAGGCGTATGGCGCGTGAATTGGCCGTGGGCGCGAAGGCGCCCGCCTTCTCCCTGCCCCGGGACGGCGGCGACAAAGTTGCCTTGAAGGATTTCAAAGGGAGCAAGCTTGTCCTCTATTTCTATCCCAAGGCCGACACGCCCGGGTGCACCAAGGAAGCGATCGCCTTCTCCAAACTACGCGCGGCCTTCGCCAAGGCGGGAACCGAGATCCTCGGCGTCTCGGCCGATCCGGTGACCGCGCAGGACAAATTCAAGACCAAGCACAAGCTCTCGATTTCTCTCGCCTCTGATGAAACGAAGGACATGCTGGAAGCCTACGGGGCCTGGGGCGAGAAATCGATGTACGGGCGGACTTTCATGGGCGTCATGCGCAAGACCTTCCTCATCGATGCCGAGGGCCGCATTGCCCAAATCTGGCCGAAAGTGCGCGTGGAGGGCCATGCGGAAGAGGTTCTGGAGGCGGCGCGCGCATTGTGACCTTCGGTAATTGCATGCTTTTGCAGCGGAATTATACCCGCCGCGAATCGGATTTTCCGCTTTCTTAACCATATCGGATTGATATCGGGGCGCTGGTTGAAAGGCTCGGAGCCGAGGCCGAACCGGCCGGAGCGTCGATGTCCAACCAGTCCCCTGCCTACCCCCACCCCGAATACGCCAGCCGCCACCCGCATGGCCGGGCGCAATCGGCCGGCGCCGTCTCCCGCCATGTGCAGCGCGCGCACGGACAGCGTGCCGGTTACACCCTCACGCATGGCGGCCGCCAGGTGCGCGTCGGGCCGGTCGCCTTCTGGATCGTGGTCGGAACGCTGGTGATCATGGCCGTGTGGTCGATCGGCACCGGCACCTATTTCGCGTTCCGCGAGGACGTGCTCACCCGGCTGATCGGCCGCCAGGCGGACATGCAGTTCGCCTATGAAGATCGCATCTCCGAGCTGCGCGCCCAGGTCGACCGGATCACCAGCCGGCAGCTGCTCGACCAGGAACAGTTCGAGCAGAAGCTCAATGCGCTCCTGAAGCGGCAGGCGGTGCTGGAACAGCGCACCTCGGCCCTGTCGGGGGACACGCTCACCACCGGCTCGATCAAGCCGCCGAAGTCCATGCCGGTGCCGGCGGCCGATCCGCCCGAGCCGAAGCTGCGCGCCTCGCCGATCAGCGACACCGTGATCTTCTCCACGCCGCCCGACCGCGAGGCCCGGCTTGAATCGCGCGACGTGCCGGTAAGCACGACGCGCGTCGCCGAGGGCGTCAAGGCGGTCGGTCTCGAGGGCATCCTGGCGAAGGTGTCGCTCGCGCTCGACAAGGTCGAGAAGCGGCAGATGACCGTGCTCACCGCCATGGAAGAACAGGCCGACAGCAAGGCGAACCGCATGCAGAGCGTGCTCGCCGACCTCGGCGTGAACCTCGGCAAGATGCCGCCGGCCCGCGGCGCCGGCGGCCCCTTCGTGCCCTTGCGCGCACCCAGATCCGGCGCCAGCCCTTTCGACCGCCAGCTCTACCAGGTGAATATCGCGCGGGCGCAGGTCGATCGCTTCACGCAGGCGCTGCTCAGCGTTCCGGTGCGCAAGCCGGTGACCGGCGAACTCGACATGACCTCGCCGTTCGGCATACGCACCGATCCCTTCCTCGGCCGCCCGGCCATGCACACCGGCATCGACCTGCGCGGCGAGATCGGTGAGGCGGTGCACGCGACCGCCGATGGGCGCATCACCATTGCCAGCCGCGACGGCGGTTACGGCAATCTGGTCGAGATCAACCACGGCAACGGGCTGGCCACCCGCTACGGGCATCTGTCGGAGATCGACGTGAAGGTCGGGCAGACGGTGCGCATCGGCGAGGTCGTCGGCAAGATCGGATCGACCGGGCGGTCCACCGGCCCGCATCTGCACTACGAGACGCGGGTCGACGGCGAGGCGGTGAACCCGCAGAAGTTCCTGCGCGCCGGACTTCGCCTCGGCAACGGCTGAGCAACACCCCAACACCGCCTTCCGCGGCTAATCGCCGCCTATATGATGAGGTGTCGAACACGCGACACAAGCGGGAGCGTGCCGCAGCATGCGCATTGGTCCACGCCATCCTCGGCTCGGCGCTCTCGGCTTTCGCCTGGCGCTGTCGCTGTTCGAGGGCTTCTATCGCCGTCGTGCCATTCACCGCGCCGGCAGCGCCTTTGCCCGGGCGCGCATCGGCGCCATCGCCGACAAGATCGCCCAAGGCGGCACGGCCTATCTGGCCGGTATTTCGGCAGCCGGCACGCATAATTCCGGCGTGGCGCTGATCGAGGTCACCCGCGAGCACGGCCCGCGCCTTCTCTTCAACAACGAAGAAGAACGCTTTTCGGGCGTCAAGCATTCCAATGCCTTTCCGAAGCTGTCGATCGTGGCGTTGCAGGAGGCGCTCGCGCGCATGGGCCTCGGCATCGATTGCGTCGATGCCTGGTTCAATGCCTGGGATTACCCCGCCTTCAACGCGACGCTCATCCGCACGCTGCTTGAGGAAGCGCCGCAAAGCCTCGGCATGCTCCGCCCTGGCGGCACGCCGCTGTTCAAGCTGCGCGATCTCGACCGCGGCGTGCGCGCCGCGCGTCATCTCGGCCGCATGCTCGAAAGCGCGCTCGGGCGCGACGCGCCGGTGCCGCTGATCGCGACGCCGCATCACGAGAACCATGCCTGGTTTTCCTTCGCGACGTCGCCCTTCGCGCGCGAAGAAGGGCCGGTGCTGGTCGCGGTGCTCGACGGCGTCGGCGACATGGCGGCGATCTCGATCTACCGTTGCGAAGACGGCCAGATGTGGCCTCTGTACAGCAATAACAGCGTGTTCGACTCGCTGGGCATCTACTATGCGGTGATTTCGTCGACGCAGGGCGGCTGGACATGGCTCTCCAGCGAAGGCCGCTACATGGGCGCGGCCGCCTTTGGCGACATGGACCGCAAGAGCAATCCTTATTACCCGGCCCTGAAATCGATCTTCAGTCTGCAGTCGGAAGGCCGCGTATATCTCAACCGCGATCTCGCCAACTGGCCGCGCGATATCCAGAACAAGCCCTATACGCAGGCGCTGATCGACATCCTCGGCGAGCCCATCGCGCAAAAGGACCTGTGGAATCCGGATGCCGTGCTGCGCCTGGAAGACATCCAGCACAAGGAAGCGACGCAGGCGCGGCTCGACAAGGCGGCCGCGGCGCAACTGGTGTTCGAGGATGCGCTCATCCACGTGATCGATTACTGGATCCGCAAGACCGGCTGCGACCGGCTCGTGCTCACCGGCGGCACCGGGCTCAATGCCGTCGGCAACATGCGGCTGCTGGAGCATTTCGACCGCGAGTTCTACCGGCACGACCTGTTGCGCGACACGCGGCTGCGTCTGTGGGTGCCGCCGACGCCGAACGATGCGGGGGTCACCATCGGCGCGGCTTACATGGGCGCCTATCTCGCCGGCTTCGGCCTCGGGCCGCCGCTGGAGCACGCGTTCTATTGCGGCCTGCCGCCGGCGGCCGGCGAAATCAAAGCCGCGCTCGACGCGGCGCCCGATGTCGAGCGTGTCGCGCTTGTCGATCTCAGCGACGCGACGCGGCCGCTGTTCGCCGACTTCATGGCCTTTATGACCGCGCAGGACGCGATCGTCGCGCTCTATCAGGGCGCGGCGGAGACCGGCCCGCGCGCGCTCGGCCATCGCTCGATCCTGGCGAACCCGTGCAATGCGCAGACGCGCGACAATCTCAATGCGCGGGTGAAATTCCGCGAGGCAATCCGCCCCCTGGCGCCGATGATGACGCTGGAAGCGGCGCAGCAGTTCTTCCAGCTGTCGGACGGCGCGAGCGACGCGGATTACGACGCCTACAATTACATGGTGCTCACGGCGCATGCGACGCCCGAGGCGCGGACGCGCATTCCCGCGGTCGTGCATGCCGACGGCACCGGGCGCCTGCAGATCGTGCGCGAGGCGGCCGATCCCCTCACCTACGCGTATTTGAAGGCGCTCGGCCGCCGCATCGGCGTCGAGGTCGCTGTGAACACGTCGTTCAATGTCGGCGGCCCGATCGCGCAGACGCCCACTCAAGCGATCGAGACGCTGCGCCGCGCGAAAGGGCTCGACGCAGTGCTGATGGTCTCCGAGCAAGGCCCCGTGTTCGCCGCGCTGCACGGCGGCACTGACGGCGACGGCGGCACGCGGTTTCGCCAGTGGCTCGATGCGTGGGAAAGGGAGACGGGGGCAAGGTTACAACGATAGCTTCTGACCCCAATCCGCAGCCTCAATCCGTCATCCTGAGGTGCGAGCCAACGGGTCCGCGCGAAGCGCGGCCCGATGATAAACTCCGCGAGCCTCGAAGGATGAACGGCCACTGAATCACCGGCCGTCGCCCTTCGAGGCTCGCGCGCCAATGGCGCGCTCGCACCTCAGGGTGACGGGCCGAGGTCTCAGTTACCCGCAAACGCCCCGTCAGCCTTGCGGGCTCGCGCGTTGTTCCCTCGCCCGTTTCCTGCCACAAGGCGCGCGGTGGACGGCGCGATGGACGACCAAACGACCCGCGACAGCAAACTCGAGAGCGATGGCGCGACG
>DATARB010000037.1:0-17239 GCA_036264375.1 Pseudolabrys sp. | reverse complement strand
GAATTGACGCGGGCGAGAGGCGGTCATGGCGAAGGTCGAGAACAATCATATCGTGGAAACGACGGAGGGAGCGCGCGCCGGCGCGACCGGGCACAATGTGCGCTATGTGCTGGCCTTCAGCACCGTCGGCGTGGCCGTGCTGTTCGTGCTCGTCTACCTGTATTATTTCGTGTGAGCGGGCGCTGTCCGTCTCAAGGTGCATTCCTGGCGCCCGGCGAGCGGCCCGCAACGATGTGACCGCGCCGATGTAAGCGCGCCCGCGCCGCGCATGCGCATCTGACATGCTTTGAAGGTACGTTCGCAATCGCCGGCATCGTCCGGCGCTTTTTTGTTGGCTTTCGATGTGTTGAGCGCCTGGGGGAGGGTCGACAATGGTTCGCCGAAAAGAACACACGCCGGAGGATCTCGCGAAAGCGCAACATCTTTACGAGAAGACGCTCACGCCGGTCGACGACATCGCCGCGATGCTCGGCGTCTCGCGCAGCACTTTCTCGAAGCGTGCGCGTGCGGGGAATTGTCAGCGCCGCTCGGCGCGAGCCAAAGAGGCGGCCGAGGAGATACGCGCTGTCTACCACGAGAAATTCCCCGACGACCCGGCCGCGGTGTTGTGCGTGGCCTGGGGTATTGTCGTTCCCAACTCCGGGGAACCACGCTCCGAAACGGTCATGATCGGCTATTATCAGCAATCGATGCTGTCGGACGTCGGCTGATCGACGTCGACGAAAGCCACCCGTTCAAACTGGCTTTGCGCTGATGCGTTAAGGGGTCACCGGCGAGTTGAACTTCTTCGCCGTCTCGATGATCCAGTCGCGATAGAGCAGGAGCGGCGTGACGCCGGTGAGCCCGCCGCAGCCTTCGTTGTCTTGCGGCGCGGTGGACCAGCTCACGATGCCGATGACGAGCGGGCCGTCGCCATCGAAGGCCGGCGCGCCGGAGTCGCCGGTGCAGCCCCCTAAGCCGGCGGTGACGTTGCGCGTGGCGAGATCGACCAGGCGCACTTGCAATGAGCCGGGCTTGCCGGTGACGGTGAGCTTGGCCATGCGCGGCACGCCGAGCCCGCGCGCGGTGCCGGCGAGCGTGACGCCGAAGCCGGCGATGGTGAGCGTCTCGCCGGCAGCGACGCGGCGCGGCGCCGCGAGCGCGCCGGGCACGACGATGTCGGGCAGCGGCGCATCGAGCTTGACCAGCGCGACATCGGCGGTGGCGCGGCTGGCGGCGTAGCTCGCCAGATCGAAGCGCGGATGCACCGCGGTCGTGCGCACGGGAATGGTGACGCCGTCCTGAAAGGCCTTGACCGCGTAGCGCAGCTTGCGCGTGACGCAATGCGCGGCGGTGAGCACTAGATCATGCGCCAGCGCCGTGCCGGTGCAGAGGTCGCCGTTGCTGTCTTCGAGCATGACGATCGGGCGCGCGGCCCAGCCGGTCGCCGGCGGCGCATTGCCGGTGATGGCAAGGGCAGGGGCGCAAGTCATGGCGAGGATGACGGCGGCGAGGGCAGGGCGCATGGGTGCCATGGGCCTTGGCAAGTGAGGTTTGTCAATGACGGAAAACTGAGTGATGTCCGCGACCGTGCTCGGCTGGCTCGGCAATCTGCTGGGCGGCCCGTTCGCCAAGGCGGCGGTCGATGCCTACCGCGCCAAACTCACAGCGGAGAACACGAGCGAGAAGGTCGCTGCCGATCTCGCCGCGCGCGAACTCTCGGTCGAACAGCGCGAGCGTGAACTGGCGACGCAGGTGGTGCTGGCGGAGCAGGGGCGCTGGTACACGGCGCTGCCGCGGCCGCTGTTTGCGTTCGCGCTCGTCATCTATGCGTGGAAGGTCGTGGTTTTCGATAAAGTGTTCGGCCTGGGCAAGACCGATCCGCTCTCCGGCGATATCGCGCAATGGGCCATGATTGTGCTCACGGCTTACTTCGGCGGCCGCAGCCTGGAAAAGGTGGCGCGGATATTGGGGAAGAAGTGATCATCGCCGCTGCTTGGCACTGCGGTCTTGGGCATTCACACTCCGGACGATTCCAACGTTCGGCCGCTCATTCCCGCGCACTCGCCGCCGCGAAGCCAAAGCGGCTTCGCTTTGGCGTAGCAGGGAGCGGGAATCCAGCTAATAACAGGAACTGGGTCCCCGCTTTCGCGGGGACGAGCGGAGAGACTTTCGGAGCTGTCGCCTATGCAAGTATTCGACGCCGTTGCCTCGCGTTATTCCTGCCGCGCTTTCCTGCCGACGCCTATCCCCGAAGAGACCGTGCGAGACATCGTCGCGCGTGCGGCGCGTGCGCCGTCCGCCGGCAACATGCAGCCGTGGCGCATTTATGCGATCGCCGGCAAGCGTGTCGAAGACTTGAAGGCGCTCTTGGCGCCGCGCATGAACGAGTTGCCGAAAGCCGAGGGCGGCGACTACCGGATCTATCCCGATCCGTTGGAAGAGCCGTATCGCAGGCGGCGCTTCGATGTCGGCGAGCGACTCTACAAGTCGATCGGCGTTCCGCGCGAGGACAAGCCCGCGCGCTATCGGCAATATGCGCGCAACTTTCAATTCTTCGGCGCGCCGGTCGGATTGTTCTTCGCGCTCGAGCGTGCGCATGGCGTGGCGCAATGGGCCGACATCGGCGGCCTGTTGCAGACGGTGATGCTTGTCGCCCGTGGTTACGGCCTGCACACGTGCCCGCAACAAGCTTGGGTGTCGTGGCACAAGACCGTGCGCGCGTTCCTCGCGCTTCCCGAGACGATGATGATCTATTCGGGCATGGCGCTTGGGCTTGCCGACGAGGCCGCAGCCGTTAATTCCTGGCGTTCGCCGCGCGTGCCGCTCGATAATTACGCGACGTTTACGGGATTTGAGAGCTAGTTGTCGTCGCCGGACGCTCCCGTTCAGGCAACGTTCAGCGCGGGACGCTTAGACCCGGCATTATGATGCCGGTCGCCCGCATTTTCACCGCTGCCCTTGTCGTCGGCCTCCTGGCCGGGCCGGCCATTGCCGCCGATTCGCCGCCCCACCGCGGCACCTGCCTGAGCAAGATGGAACAACGGGCGGCGGTCGCCACCCACAAGGCGATTTCGCTCGCCCAGGCCATGAAAAACCTAAGGTCGCAGGGGCACCGCTCGGAAGTGGTGGGCGCCAGGCTCTGCCGGAAAGGCGACAGCCTCGTCTATGTGCTGACTCTGCTCGCCCGGAATGGCAAAGTGACCCGGACGAGCGTTGACGCCGCCAACGGTGAGCTTATTACGGGCCGTTGAGCGGTATTCTTTCGCCGTCAAACGGAGACCGACGCATTGCGCCTCCTCGTCGTCGAGGACGACCCCGACCTCAATCGCCAGCTCGCCACCGCGCTGACCGATGCCGGTTATGTCGTCGACCGCGCATTTGACGGGGAGGAGGGCCATTATCTCGGCGAGTCCGAGCCCTACGACGCGATCATCCTCGATATCGGCTTGCCGAAGATGGACGGCATCTCGGTGCTCGAGGCCTGGCGCCGCGCCGGGCGCGGGACGCCGGTGCTGATGCTGACCGCGCGCGACCGCTGGAGCGACAAAGTGCAGGGCTTTGACGCCGGCGCCGACGACTATGTCGCCAAACCGTTCCACCTCGAAGAAGTGCTCGCGCGCGTGCGCGCGCTTTTGCGCCGCTCGGCCGGGCACGCCAAAAGCGAGTTCACCTGCGGCCCGGTGCGGCTCGATACGCGCACCGGCCGCGTGTCGGTGGACGGCAATCCGGTCAAGCTGACCTCGCACGAGTACCGGCTGCTCGCTTATCTCATGCATCACGCCGGCCGCGTGGTGTCGCGCACCGAGCTGGTCGAGCATCTCTACGATCAGGACTTCGACCGCGACTCCAACACCATCGAGGTCTTCGTCGGCCGCGTGCGCAAGAAGCTCGGCGTCGACATCATCCAGACCGTGCGCGGTCTCGGCTATCTGCTCGCCGCACCGGGCACTTGATCTTCGATGCGCGCTAACTCCCTCGCGCTGCGCCTCTTCCTCTCCGCCACCGCCTGGGCGGTGGTCATCCTTCTGATCACCGGCATCATCTTGTCCTCGCTCTACCGCCAGGCGGTGGAGCGGGCCTTCGATCGCCGGCTCGGCGTCTATCTGCGCACGCTGGTGGCGGACGTGGCTTCGCCCGACGAGGCGAGCGAGCGCTTCCCGCAGTCGCTCGGCGAGCCGCTGTTCGAACTGCCGCTGTCGGGCTGGTACTGGCAGGTGACGCGCCTCGATCCCGGCAAAAACGATGTGCGGTCCTCGCGCTCGCTGTGGGACGGCGGACTGCCGCATTTGCAGGACTTGGGCGTCGCGCCGGGCGTCGACGGCTCGCGCGAGGGCTACGTGCCGGGGCCGGAAGACCAGCGCTTGCGGCTTGTCGAGCGAAACATCGATCTCGGCGACGAGGGCCATTATCTCGTCGCTGTCGCCGGCGATGCGGCGGAAATCACCGACGAGACGCGCCAGTTCGACCAGGCGCTGGTGGTCACCTTCTCGCTGCTCGCGGTGGTGCTGCTGCTGACCACCATGTTCCAAGTGCGCTTCGGCCTGGCGCCGCTCAAGCGCATCACGACCGATCTCGCCGCCATCCGCGCCGGCAAAGCCGAGCAGCTGGCCGGACAGTTCCCCGTGGAGATTGCCCCGCTCGCGCGCGAGACCAATGCGCTGATCGAGGCCAACAAGGAAATCGTCGAGCGCGCGCGCACGCATGTCGGCAATCTCGCGCACGCGCTGAAGACGCCGTTGTCGGTGGTGGTGAACGAGGCCACCGCGCGCGGGCGCGAGCCCTTCGCGATGAAGGTCGTGGAGCAGGCCGAGATCATGCGCGACCAGATCGCGCGTCATCTCGAGCGCGCGCGGCTTGCCGCACGCCTGACGGTGGTCGGCTCGCTGACCGAGGTCAAGCCGGTGGTGATCGCGCTCGCGCGCACCATGGAAAAGATCCACCGCGACAAGGACATCGCCATCGACGTGCGCGTCGACGAGCAGGCGCAATTCCGCGGCGAGCGGCCGGACCTGGAAGAAATGATGGGCAACCTCGTCGACAATGCCTGCAAATGGGCGACCGCGCGGGTCGCGGTCGAGGTCGTGCGCGAGCGGCCAGATCCGGCGCGCGAGACGCAGATCGTGCGCATCGTGGTGGATGACGACGGCCGCGGGCTCTCGCCGTCCGAGCGCGAACAGGTGTCCAAACGCGGCCAGCGGCTGGACGAGACCAAGCCGGGGTCCGGCCTCGGCCTCTCGATCGTGGTGGAGCTGGCCGGCCTCTACGGCGGCGAGCTCAAGCTCGGCACCGCGCCGCTCGGGGGCCTGCGCGCGGAGCTGGTGCTGCCGGGGGGCTAGCGCTCCGCTACAAGCCACGGATGCGCACGAACAGATACAGCGCCACCGTCGCGACCGCCATCAAGCCGAGTGCGAACGGATATCCGTACGTCCAATCCAGTTCCGGCATGTTGTGGAAATTCATGCCGTAGACACTCGCGACCAAGACCGGCGGGGTCAGGATCACGCCGACCAAGGTGAGCACGTTCATCACCTTGTTCTGCAGCAAACCGATATAACCGACGACTCCGTCGAGCAGAAATCCCGCCGTCGCCGACAAATCCGTCTCTGCGTCGGCAATCGACTTGAGGTCACGCTCGAATGTGTCGAGCTTGTCGAGAAAGTTCTTGGGCATCTCCTGTTCGCGCAGGAAGGCGATCATGCGCCTGAAGCTGAGCACGCTACGGCGCAGTTTGACCAGAATTTCGCGGCCCGGCCCGAGATCGCTCAGCACCCGCTCGAGCTGGCGATTGCGCCGGCGCGGCGAGGCTTCCAGCAGGAGCCGGCGTTTCGCCGACGCACGATGCTGGAACACCATCGTGTTGATGCGGTCGAGATCGTGACCGACCTTGTCGAGGATGTTGTCGGTGTGATCGACGATCATGTCGAATATGCCGGCCAGGATGTCGTCGCGCCCGGACCCGCGCGAAAAGCTGCCTTCGCATTCCTTGATCAAGGCCCCGAGGCCGATGGGGTCGCCATCCGAGATCGTCACGAGGACGTTTCTCGCGCGGATGAAGGTCAGCTTGAGCAGGTGCGGGTCGTTCTCGCTCCGCAACGTCAGCAACAGCCCCGTCATCGTCATCTGGTGCGGGGAGGCGCTGAAGTGGCTCGAGACCTGGAACGGCTCGTAGTCATTGACCGGGCTGACGTCGATCTTGAGCGCGCCTGCGACCAGCGCCTTTTCCTCCGGTGTCGCAGCGCAGAGGTCGATCCACTGCGCTTTGTGCAAGCCCACGGCGTCGGGGGCTTCCTCGAATTCGAGCAGATTGCCGTTCTCAAGCCGATAGGATTTCAGCACCCAAATCTCCCGCAGCGCCCCCGGCAGCGCGTGCGGAACAACGTCAGAGGACCGGTCCGGTTGCGCCCGCGAGGCCCCCGTTTTGCCCAAATCCTCCCCTCTCGATAGAACGGTAAGCCGCTGCAACGGCGGATTCGTCTTTCTTTCGTGCCGATTTCCGGGGGATATCAATGTCCGTGTCGAAGCTCGCCGCCCTGTCACTCGCCGGTCTCTCGCTTGCCGCCTGCGCGGGCAGCCCGGACGGATTCGGCCCCGGGCCGCGGGAGAACACCGGCACGCTGCTCGGCGCCGGTAGCGGGGCGCTCCTGGGTGCGGCGGTCGCGGGCGGCGGCGCGGGCAACCGGCTGGCCGGCGCGGCGATTGGCGGCGTTCTCGGCGGGCTGATCGGCAACCGCATCGGCGCCTCGCTCGACGAGCAGGACCGCCAGCGCGCCTATGCGGCGCAGATGAGCGCGTTGAGTGACGGGGCGCCCGGGGCGCCGGTGTCGTGGCGCAATCCGGACTCCGGCCGTTACGGCACGGTGGTCCCGGGGCCGTATTATCAGGAGTCCGGCCGCAACTGCCGCTCCTACACCCACACGATCTACATCGACGGCACGCCGCAGACCGTGCGCGGCACCGCCTGCCGCAATCCGGACGGCACCTGGACGGCGCTCAGCTAAACCATCTCAATATCCTTAAAAGTTCCTTAAGCCTCCTGGCGTATTAATCCGGCTGGTTTGTTCACGGATCGAGGGGGCATGGCGGGCGCCGAGACCACGGTCGAGCGGCTGCGAGCCTTTCTGCGCGAGCTCTCACCGCAGGCGCGTTCGCTGCTCATCGGCGAACTCGAACGCGCTGTGCTGCGCGGCGACGATATGGCCGGCGCGGACCTGGTGCTCCAGGAGTTGCGTCACATCGTGCGCGAGGAGCGCGAAGGCGGCCTGCGCGTCAGCCATGCCGCGCGGCTGTTCTTCACGCCGCTCGAGCCGTTTTTGGTCGACGACCGCGCCGACCACAATCATCCCGGCCGCATCGCGCGCGCCTCGCTCGACGGACTGTGGAATTGGATTCGGCGCGATCTCCTCGCTACCGAAGCGAGCGCCTATTGCGATGCCGTGGGCGAAGCTTTGCTCGCCGGCGACGAAGATAAAGCTGCAAAGCTCGCGCGCGCATTCCAGGATCGTGTCGGCTTAGCTATCGACGGCGCCTTTGCCGCCGCCGCCGACGAGAAGACGCTTCGGCGCCTGCGCTCGCAGATCGGCACACCGCGCGATGCCGCCGATGCCGCGGCGCTCAAGAGCGTGCTCAAAGGCCGCAACCTGCTCTCTACGCTGGGCGCGCATCTCCCGCTGCGGCTTGGCAATCTCACCAGTCAGCAGATCGCAGACTGCAAGGCGATGGTCGAGAACGTCGCGTCGCGCGACCGCGATCTCTTGCTCTATTCGCTGCTGATGGTGATGAACCGGCTCGCGGCGCCGTGGCAGCTCATCCGCTTCGGCGTCAGCGCGGCCGGCAGCGACACGGCGGCCCGCGTCGCCGAAACGCCGTACGCGGTGACGGTGACGATCGTGCTCGCCGAGCTTGAACGGCTGGTCGGCGAACTGCGCGACGATTTGCGCAGCGGGCAGGGCGTTGCCGTCGGCGTGCTGCTCAAGACCATCCACGATTGCGCGCGCGGTTTGCGCACCGAGCTCGATCTGCCGGTCGACAGCACCTGGGGCCGCGCGCTGGCCGCGCAACGCGCGCAAATCTCCGACCTCCTGCGCTCGGAAATCGAGTCCATGCCCGGCCGGGTGCGCCGGCTGCTGCGGCCGCGCCCGTCCTCCGACATCCGCCCTCATTCCACGCTCGACGCAGGCGATGTTGCCGAGACCGAGGCGCTGGTCGAGTTTGTCGGCACCTGCCGCACTTTCGCGGGCGAACTCGCCATCAGCGAGATGACGCAACGGACTTTCTCCGAACTGCAACGCTATCTCGAGGACGGCTCCCGCGCTCTGCTCGACGGCGTGCGTCACGCGGGCGATGCCGACCGCAGCTTCCGCCAGTCGCAAGTCGATGCCGCGGTGCGGCTTTCCGCCAAGGTGTTCGGCAAGGATTATGCGGCGCTGCTCGGCAAGGCGGCCGACGTGGCCCGGGCCTCCGAACGCAAGGCCGCACGCGGCTGACATTGTCGCGCGTTTTCCCGCCCCGAGGGCTGCGCGATCTTGCTCATTGCCGCCATCATTGGGCCTGATGTATGCCCCTGACACGCGCCGCTCCTGGTCCTTGAGGCGGTGAAGGTGGAATGGCTCAATGGCCTTGTGGCTTGTTTTCGCGCTGATGACGGCAGCGGCGATTTTCGCCGTGCTTTGGCCGTTATCGCGGCGTGGCGGGAGGTCCGGGGGCAGCGATATCGCCGTCTATCGCGACCAATTGGACGAAATCGGCCGTGACCGCGCTGCCGGTCTGATCGGCGAGGCCGAAGCGGAGGCCGCCCGCGTCGAGGTGTCGCGGCGACTCATTGGCGCGGCGGATGCGGCGAAGACGACAAAACCTGCGGATTCGGTATCGCCGTTGTGGCGCCGGCGTGCGACGGCCGTGGCCGGGCTCGTGCTGCTGCCGCTCGGCGCCGCGGCGCTTTATCTTGCGCTGGGCTCGCCGCAAATGCCCGGCGAGCCACTGGCCGCGCGGCTGCGCGCGGCGCCGCAGAACAATTCGATCGCGGCCCTGGTGTCGCAGGTGGAGGCGCATCTCGAGCGCGAGCCCAACGATGCGCGCGGTTACGAGGTGCTGGCCCCGGTCTACCTGCGGCTTGGCCGCTATGACGACGCGGTCTATGCACGCCGCAAGCTGCTCGCGCTCTCCGGTGAAACGTCCGAACGGCAGTCCGATCTCGGCGAGGCGCTGACCGCGGCCTCGAACGGCATCGTCACCGACGAGGCCAAAGGCGCGTTCGAGCGCGCGGTGGCGCTCGACGCCACTGCGCTGAAGGCGCAGTTCTTCCTTGGGCTTGCCGCCGAGCAGGATGGCGACAAGCCGAAGGCTGCGGCGATCTGGCGCGGCATGCTGGAGAAGGCGCCGCCGGACGCGCCCTGGGCGGCGACCGTGCGCGAGGCACTGGGGCGCGTGGGCGGCACGCCGCCGGCTGCGCCCACGGTTCCCGGTCCAAGCGCGGATGACGTTGCCGCCGCGAACAGCATGACCGAGAAGGACCGCGGCGACATGATTCGCACCATGGTGGCGCGGCTCGCCGATCGTCTGAAGCAAAACAGCGATGACATCGAAGGGTGGCAGCGCCTGCTGCGGGCCTATATGGTGCTCGGCGAGCGCGACAAGGCCCTTGCCGCCGCAGCGGATGCCAAGCGCGCCTTCACCAGCGATCCCGACAAATTGCGCCGCGTCGAAGACATGATCAAAGCCTTAGGGCTCGAAGGCTGAGCAGAGAATGACGCGCAAGCAGCGGCGGCTGATTTTGATCGGGAGTAGCGTCGGCGTGCTGGCGATCGCGGTCGGACTCGTGCTGAACGCGTTGAGCGGATCGATCGTTTTTTTCAATTCGCCGAGCGACGTTGCGGAAAAGCACATCGCGGCGGGAACGCGCATTCGTGTCGGCGGACTAGTCAAAGAGGGCAGCGTGCAACGCGGCGACGATCTGCGCATTCAATTCCAGGTGACGGACGGCAATCACGACATCCCGGTGCGCTATCAAGGGATCGTGCCGGATCTGTTCCGCGAAGGGCAGGGCGTGGTGGCGGAGGGCAGGATCGACGGCGGCGGCACGGTCATTGCCGACACCGTGCTCGCCAAGCATGATGAACGCTATATGCCGAAGGAAGTCGTGGACGCCTTGAAGAAATCGGGACGCTGGCAGGAAGGCGAGATGAAGTGAATAGCCGCGTGCGCAGCACTTCCTTCACCTCTCCCCAGCGGGGAGAGGTCGCCAAGCAGCCAAGCTTGCGCAGGCTGCGTAAACTTGCCTGCGGTGCAAAGCGAGGTCGGGTGAGGGGGCTCGTGCGTTTTGCGGTGATCCTCACCCCCTCACCCGGCTCGCAGCTCACGCTGCTCGCCGACCTCTCCCCAACGGGGAGAGGTGAAGAGACGAGGTCCGCATGATCCCCGAACTCGGTCATTACGCACTGGTGCTGGCGCTGGCCCTTGGACTGATCCAGTCCGTTGCGCCGGTGATCGGCGCGCGCCGGAACGACGGCGCGCTGATGCGACTCGCGGACACGACCGCGCTGATGCAGTTCTTCTTCGTCGCGCTGTCGTTCGCGGCGCTGACGATCTGCTACGTCACATCGGACTTCTCGGTCGCGACCGTGTTCGAGAACTCCCACTCGATGATGCCGCTGATCTACAAGATCACCAGCGTCTGGGGTAACCACGAAGGCTCGATGCTGCTGTGGGTGCTGATCCTGGCGCTGTTCGGCGCCATGGTGGCGGCCTTCGGCAACAACCTGCCCACAACGCTGAAAGCGAACGTGCTGGCGGTGCAGTCGTGGATCGCCTGCGCCTTTTATCTCTTCATCCTGCTCACCTCGAACCCGTTCCTGCGTCTGCCGCAGGCGCCGTTCGAAGGCCGCGATCTCAACCCGATCCTGCAGGACCCCGGCCTCGCCATTCATCCGCCGCTGCTCTATCTCGGCTATGTCGGCTTCTCCATCGCCTTTTCGTTCGCCATCGCCGCGCTGATCGAAGGCCGCATCGACGCGGCCTGGGCGCGCTGGGTGCGGCCCTGGACGCTCGCCGCCTGGATGTGCCTGACCGTCGGCATCGCCATGGGCTCGTACTGGGCCTATTACACGCTCGGCTGGGGCGGCTTCTGGTTCTGGGACCCGGTCGAGAATGCCTCGCTGATGCCGTGGCTCGCCGGCACCGCGCTCCTGCATTCCGCGGTGGTGATGGAAAAGCGCAACGCGCTGAAGATCTGGACCATCCTGCTCGCGATCCTCACCTTCTCGCTGTCGCTGATCGGCACGTTCCTGGTGCGCTCCGGCGTGCTGACCTCGGTGCACGCCTTCGCCACCGATCCGACGCGCGGCGTCTTCATCCTGGCGATCCTGGTGCTGTTCATCGGCGGCGGACTGACGCTGTTCGCCTGGCGCGCGCCGATGCTGAAGCAGGGCGGCCTGTTCGCGCCGATCTCGCGCGAGGGTGCGCTGGTTTTCAACAATCTCTTCCTCACCACGGCCTGCCTGACGGTGTTCGTCGGCACGCTCTACCCGTTGGCGCTCGAGGCACTGACCGGTGAAAAAATCTCGGTCGGCGGCCCGTTCTTCAATCTCACTTTCGGCCCGCTGATGGTGGCCTTGTTGTTCGCGGTACCGTTCGGGCCGCTGCTGGCGTGGAAGCGTGGCGACCTCTTGGGCGTCGCGCAGCGGCTCATGGTCGCCTTCGGCGTCGGCGTGCTCGGCATCGCCGGCGTGTTCGTAATGGAAGGCGGGCATTCCGCGCTGGCGCCGTTCGGCGTCGGGCTCGCGCTCTATGTGATGGCCGGC
Source organism: Pseudolabrys sp. (assembly GCA_036264375.1). Classification (GTDB taxonomy): domain Bacteria; phylum Pseudomonadota; class Alphaproteobacteria; order Rhizobiales; family Xanthobacteraceae; genus Pseudolabrys. The sequence continues at coordinate 5,462 of DATARB010000037.1, read as the reverse complement.
GCGGTCGTCGATCTCGCCGAGCGCACCGGCCTGTTCCGTGCGCCGTTTCCGACCGTGCGCATGCGCGCCACCGGACTGCCCCGCTCGGCTTGGGGCACGGCGGTGGCGCATTTCGGTATCGCGCTGACCATGCTCGGCATCATCTGCGCCGACACCTGGGGCACCGAACGCATCGTCGCGCTGAAGCCATCGCAGACGGTGGCGCTCTCGGGATATGACTTGAGCTTCGACGGCTTGGTGCAGCGGCCGGGGCCGAACTACACCGCGCAAGTGGCGAAGTTCACCGTGCGCCGCGGCGGGACGGTCATCGGCGTGATGGAGCCGTCGAAGCGCACGTTCACGGCGCGGACGATGAGCACCAACGAAGCCGCGCTGATGATGCGCGGTCCGAGCCAGCTTTATCTCTCGCTCGGCGACGCCAATGCCGACGGCACGATCACCGTGCGGCTCTATTTCAAGCCGCTGGTACTGCTGATCTGGCTGGGCGCGGTGGTGATGATGTTGGGCGGGGCGCTGTCGCTGTCCGATCGCCGCTTGCGCATCGGCGCGCCGAAGCCGGCGGCAAAGCCGGTCTTGCAGGCGGCGGAGTAGAACGCATGCGGCGCATCGCGCTCGTCGTCCTGGCTCTCGCGCTCCTGGCGCCGAGCTTGGCCCTTGCCGTGCAGCCGGACGAAATCCTCAAAGACCCGGTGCTCGAAGGCCGCGCGCGGACCTTGTCGCGCGAGTTGCGCTGCATGGTCTGCCAGAACCAGTCGATCGACGATTCGGAAGCCCCGCTCGCGCGCGATCTGCGCATCCTGGTGCGCCAGCGCCTTGAGGCGGGCGACAGCGACAAGCAGGTGCTCGATTTCCTGGTGGCGCGTTACGGCGACTTCGTGCTGCTCAAGCCGCCGCTCAACCGCAATACGCTGCTGCTTTGGGGCCTCACGCCGCTGGCGCTGATCTGCGGCGCGATCGGGCTTTTCGTCATGGCGCGGCGCCGGAAAACGGCCGTACTGGAACCCGCCGCGCTCAGCCCCGAGGAGCGGCGCAAAGTTGCGACGTTGGTTGGGCATCCAGCCGCAGAGCCTTGATTAATTTATTGTTTTCGCACGCTCATTGCGAATTCCCCGTCTTACCAAAGTTTAATCAGACCGACAGGACGCTGTAAGGGTCGGACCTCCATCTTCGGGCTCAACACAGGGCGCTGCGGCGCTTTCACCGAACGAGAGATGGAGCTTGCAGATGAATTCGAGCGTCCCTCCCGCTCACGAGAAGAGGCGCGGGCTTTCGGCCCGCCGAGCGGTCCTCCTCGCTGGCTCGATTCTGGGTCTCGGCGCCGTGGCCTTCGTGGCTGCGCCCGACATGAATCTGTCCGCGACCTACCCGACGGCCCATGCCCAGAACCTGACTGAACAGGCCCATAAGCTTCAAGCGCCGACCGGCTTCGCCGACATCGTCGAGAAGGTCAAACCGGCGGTGATCTCCGTCCGCGTGCGCATCGATGGCGGAGCGCAGACCGAGGGCCTTGGCGGCAACGAAGTGCCTCCCGGCCTGCGTGAATTTTTTCGTCGCTTCGGCATGCCCGATATGCCCGGTGGCGGCGGCAGTGGCGGTGACGGCGGCAACGCCCCGCGCAGCGGCCACAACATCATCACCGGCCAAGGCTCGGGCTTCTTCATCTCCGGCGACGGCTACGCGGTGACCAACAACCACGTCGTCGAGAAGGCTGAGAACGTTCAGGTCACGACCGACGACGGCAAGACGCATTCGGCCAAGGTCATCGGCACCGATCCGCGCACCGATTTGGCGCTGATCAAGGTCGACGGCGGACCGTTCCCCTATGTGAAGCTGTCGGACAAGGTTCCGCGCATCGGCGATTGGGTCCTCGCGGTCGGCAATCCGTTCGGCCTCGGCGGCACTGTGACGGCCGGCATCGTTTCGGCGCGCGGCCGTGACATCGGCGCCAGCGCCTATGACGACTTCATCCAGATCGACGCGCCGGTGAACAAAGGCAATTCCGGCGGTCCGACCTTCGACACCGACGGCAACGTGATCGGCGTCAACACGGCAATCTTCTCGCCGTCGGGCGGCTCGGTCGGCATCGCCTTCGCCATTCCGGCCGACACCGTCACCAGCGTCATATCGCAGCTCAAGGAACACGGCTCGGTCACGCGCGGCTGGATCGGTGTGCAGATTCAGCCGGTGACGCAGGACATCGCCGACAGCCTCGGCCTGAAGAAAGCGGAAGGCGCGCTTGTCGCCGAGCCGCAGAAGAACAGCCCCGCGGCCAAGGCCGGCATCGTCGCCGGTGACGTCATCACCGCCGTCGACGGCAAGTCGGTAAAGGATGCGCGCGATCTCGCCCGCAGGATCGGCTCGCTGGCCCCGAAGGCGACCGTGAAGCTCACGGTCCTGCATCAGGGCGCCGAGAAGGAAATGGATCTCACGCTCGGCGAGCTGCCGAACCAGAAAGAGGCGAGCAACACCTCCGACGACAGCGACAATGGCGGCGCAGCGGAGATCGGCAAGCTCGGCCTGACGCTGGCTCCGGCCGCCCGGGTCGCGGGCGCCGGCTCCCAAGGCGTGGTTGTGACCGGCGTCGACTCCTCGGGTGTCGCGGCCGACCACGGCTTCACCACCGGCGACGTGATCCTCGAAGTTGCCGGCAAGTCGGTGGCCTCGCCCAACGATGTCCGCCAGGTCGTCGGCAGCGCTCGGACCGACGGCAAACGCACTGTTCTGATGCGCGTGAAGTCGGGTGACAACACCCGGTTCATCGCCCTCCCGGTCGGCAAGGGCTGATCGGGCTTGTTTGAGCACGGTCCCGAAAGCCGGTTTCCCCGTTTCGGGATCATGCTTGTCAGATTGAGGACGTCCTGCCGGCATCCGTCGCCCCCGCCGGTGGTCCGCCCTCAACGGGACGGGCTTCGGCCCGTCCCGATCTCTTCCCGGAAGCGCCTGGTTTCGGCCGCTTCCGACTGAACTCCTGCTCCGGCATCCGTCGCCCCCGCCGGGGTGGGGTCGTTGAGGGGGTGGCGGCCAAACCCGCCACCCCCTCGCGTATACGAACGGGCAAATTCGACTGACTAAGCGTGCCGTTGGAGCGGCGAAGAAGGGGAGCGACCTCTTAGGCGAAACGACCCCGCCATCGATTTGCTAGATTTGGTGTGACCGATGCCCACATCTACGGATATTGAAGGGCAGCGCGCCTTCGGCCGAACGGCCGATGCGCAACCGGACCGGGTCACAATGCGCCTTCTCATTATTGAGGACGACCGCGACGCCGCGGACTATCTGGTCAAGGCGTTCCGCGAGGTCGGCCACGTCGCCGACGCCGCTAATGACGGCGAGGACGGGCTGGCAATGGCGCTCGACGGTCAATACAACGTGCTCATCGTCGACCGGATGCTGCCCAAGCTCGACGGCCTGCTGGTGATCGGCACGCTGCGCGGCAAGGGCATCGAGACCCCCGCGCTGATCCTGTCCGCGCTCGGGCAGGTGGACGACCGGGTCAAGGGCCTGCGTGCCGGCGGCGACGACTATCTGCCCAAGCCTTATTCCTTTTCTGAGCTGTTGGCGCGGGTCGAGGTGCTGGCGCGCCGCCGCGTCGGCCGCAGCGAGGAGACCGTGCTGCGGGTCGGCGATCTCGAACTCGACCGGCTGTCGCACTCGGTGCGGCGCGGTACGGAGGAGATTTCGCTACAGCCGCGCGAATTCCGGCTGCTCGAATATCTGATGCAGCACGCCGGACAGGTGGTCACCCGCACCATGCTGCTGGAAAACGTGTGGGACTATCATTTCGACCCCCAAACCAATGTGATCGACGTCCATATCTCGCGCTTGCGCTCGAAAATCGATAAAGGTTTCTCCCAGCCGCTATTACATACGATCCGCGGCGCGGGATACATGGTCCGTGACGGCGCTCGGTAAACTCTTCCGGACGACCACCTTCAAGCTGACGCTGGTCTATTTGACCGTGTTCGCGCTGTTCGCGGCGTTCCTGCTCGGCTATTTCGCCCTCAACACCCGCCGGCTCATCACCGAGCAGATCACCGACACGGTCAATGCCGAAATCACCGGGCTGTCCGAGCAGTACCGGCTTGGCGGCATCCGCCGCCTGGTGATCGTCGTCGATGTGCGCGCGCGCCGCCCCGGCTCCAGCCTCTATCTCGTCACGACGTTCGCGGGTGAGGCCCTGGCCGGCAACGTCACCGCGCTGCCGCCGGGCACGCTCGACAATCCGGGCTGGGTCGAGACCCGGTATCGCCGGCTTGACGAAGGCGAAGCGAGCGAACATCCCGAACATGCCGACCACGAGGCGCTGGCGCGCGTCTTCCAGTTGCCGGGCGGATTCCGGCTGCTGGTCGGCCGCGATCTCGAGGAGCGCGAGCGGCTCTATCATATCGTGCTGTCGGCGGGACGCTGGTCGGTCATCATCGTGATTGTGCTCGGTTTGGCCGGCGGCCTCTTCGTTACGCGCCGCGTGCTGCGCCGTGTCGACGCGATGACGGAAACATCCCGCAGCATCATGGCCGGCGATCTCGGCGAGCGGCTGCCGGTCGCCGGCACCGGCGACGAACTCGACCGGCTGGCGGAGAATCTCAACGTCATGCTCGAGCGCATCGAGGCGCTGATGAGCGGCCTGAAGGAGGTCTCGGACAACATCGCGCACGATCTCAAGACGCCGCTGACGCGCCTGCGCAATCGCGCCGAGCAGGCATTGCGCAGCGCGAATTGCGAGCCCGAGTATCGCGCCGCCCTCGAAGGCACGATCGAGGAATCGGACGGCCTCATTCGCACGTTCAACGCGCTCTTGATGATCGCGCGCGCGGAATCGGGCCAGGCGCGCGACGACATGACCGACTTCGACGCGGCCGAGATCGCGCACGATGTCGGCGAGCTTTACGAGCCGCTGGCCGAGGAGAAGGGCATCGCGCTCAAGGTGGAGGCGGACGCGCCGGCGCGGGTGAAAGGCAATCGTGAGTTGATCAGCCAGGCGCTGGCCAATCTGGTCGACAACGCCATCAAATATGTCGAACCGCAGGGCGAGGCGATCAACGGCGCGACGCCGCAGATCGTCGTCAAGGCGATGAACGAGGGCGAACGGATTCTCCTGACCGTCGCGGACAACGGCCCAGGAATACCGGAACCGGATCGCGCGCGTGCGGTCGAGCGCTTCGTGCGGCTGGAACAGAGCCGCTCGCAGCCGGGCTCGGGACTCGGCCTGAGCCTGGCGTCGGCGGTGGCACGGCTGCACGGCGGTGAGTTGACGCTGGAAGACAACCAGCCGGGCTTGAAGAGCGTCATTGCGCTGCCACGGGGAGGGCCGGTACAGAGTGCGGGATGACCCCACCTGCCGGACCGAGGGCCACACCTGACCTTTCTGCGCGCGAGGCGAGCCGCAGCGGCGAAGTATCGCCCGAAGCACCAACGGGAACACTCGCCGCGCGGATCGTCACCGCGCCGCATATGATCGATGC
>DATARB010000022.1:0-29480 GCA_036264375.1 Pseudolabrys sp. | reverse complement strand
AAGGAGACTACCGCTGGTTCCTCACGCGCATGGAACCGATTTGGGCAAGCGACGGAACCCTCCTGCTGTGGATCGGGGCGACTCTGGATATTGAAGATCTCATGCGCGCGCAGGAGGCGCTGCGCGAAGGCGAACGAAGTGCGCGTTCAACACTTGACGGAATAGCCGGTCTGGTTGCGGTCTTGGCCCCGAATGGTGAACTCGAAGCCGCCAACCGCCAACTCTTCGAGTATTTTGGCCAACCGCTGGAATGGCTGAAGAACTGGGGAACGAACGATACGGTGTATCCTGAAGATCTTCCCCGTGTTCTTGAACTTGTTAAGAAAGGGATAGTCTCGGAGAGTCCCTTCGACTTCGAACTGCGTCTGCGGCGCTTCGACGGCGAATACCGGTGGTTTGAAAACCGCCACGTCCCGATTCGCGATGACTCCGGGCGCATCGCCCGCTGGTACCTCCTCCTGACGGACATTGAGGATCGCACACAAGCTTTGGCGCAATTGGAGCAGATGCGATCGGATTTCGCCCACATGAACCGCGTGAGCATGATGGGAGAATTGGCCGCCTCGCTGTCTCATGAAATCACGCAGCCGATCGCCAGCGCCCGCAACAACGCCCGTGCGGCCCAGAATTTTCTGGACATGCAGCCGCCGGACTTGGGCGAGGTCAAAGAGGCACTGCGCTCCATCGTGGGCGACGCCGATCGTGCCGCAGCCATGATCAGTCGGATCCGCGATCACATGAAGAAGGCGCCACCGAGAAAGGCACAATTTGATCTTAACGAGGCGATCAACGAGGTCATTGTATTGGGGCGAAGCGCCATCATAAACAATGGTGTCTCGGTTCAGACCCGGCTCTCTGACCGATTATGCCCCGTTCACGGCGATTGTGTTCAATTGCAGCAGGTGATTTTGAACCTCCTCCTGAACGCGGTCGAAGCAATGGGCTCGACAGAGGCAGGGGCGCGAGAGCTGTTGATCAGCACCGAACGATGCCACAGAGGCGTCCTTGTGGCCGTTCACGATTCCGGGCCGGGCATCGATCCGGACCAGCTCGATCGCGTGTTCGATGCATTTTACACCACGAAATCCAGCGGCATGGGGATGGGGCTGTCGATTTGCCGGTCTATCATCGCCGCCCATGGGGGCCGGCTGTGGGCAGAGGCGAATGAACCTCGCGGCACCATATTTAAGTTCACCTTGCCGGCCACGTAGTCACCCCTTGGGCGATGGGCCTAGCCCTGCATGATCGAACCGGCGTGATTGATTCATAGAGGACGTCGCGCGCGTGCACCGGCGAGCTTGACCGTCGCCGGTGCAGGATACGTCGCCTAAAATCCGGTTGGACCCACCGATCCGATCCAGCGCCTGACTTTGGTGCGATCCTTTTCGTCCATATAGAAAAAATGAGTCATCGTGGGCCTTACCGGCCGGATGCCGGGGTCATCGAATGTCATCGCGACCTTGCCGTGGAAGATCTTGAGCAAGGGGCTATCCCAATATTCCACGACCTCATGCAGTGCCGTAAAGCCCTTGTCGATGAACTGCCGCAGATTGTTGCGGATCGCCTCGCGTCCGTGCCAGTCGGCAACGCCAAGATTGCAGATGGCGTCCTCGGCGAAGCAGTCGAAGCCCTTGCCGAACGTTTTGTCGTCAATTTCTTTCCACATTGCCAGAAGCCATTGCGGCGGAGCGGTTTTGGTGAAGGTCAGCGTCGTCATGGTATTCTCCTGAAGTTGCCAAGAGTGACACTGGGTGGTGCGCGCGAACGCGCCAAAGCCGGTGTGCCGTGTCGATCTGTGGCTTTCGTCGCATGTTCCGTTCCAGCGCTTCCGGCGAGCCCGGCGTCTGCTCATGGGAAGGGATTTAAGGTGGGAGACACTGGCGGAAGCGCCAAATAGCCCTCGGTTTTCGCCAAACCCACTGCCCGCAGGAGAGATGACTAATTCATCGCGCGACCGCCGCGTGAGCGGCAATTCCAAGCGTCATCGCCACGCGCGCCGTCTGTTCGCGTTGTCTGGGTGGACAAGACAAAGCTAAAGGGGCAGGCTCTGGCGGAAATGGCAAAGCCCCCTCGTTCCCCGCCAAGCCCTGTTCGCGACAGGCCTCCTCGCGTCATCGAAGTGCTTGCGTATCCATCGGTGCAATTGCTCGACGTCACCGGGCCGCTGCAGGTGTTCGCCTCGACCAACGATCTGGTCGCTCAAGCAAGAGGCGCCCCGCCTTATGTTCTTCGGGTGGTGGCGAAAGGCCGTCAGGGTGTCGTGACGGCCTCGGCCGGACTGGCGATCGCAACGAGCCCGCTCCCGCGCGTGCGGACGGCGCTGGATACGCTGATCGTCGCCGGCGGGCCGGGCGTCGAAGCCGCTGCCGCCGACCCGGCGCTGGTTGACTGGCTGCGGCAGCGTACCAAGAACGCACGTCGCGTCGCCTCAGTCTGCACCGGAGCGTTCCTGCTCGGTGCTTCAGGCGCGCTCGATGGACGGCGCGCGGCGACCCATTGGTCGTGCTGCGCCGAGCTTGCCCGGCGTTTCCCTGCCGTGCAGGTCGAGTCTGACCCGATCTTCGTACGCGATGGTTCGGTCTGGACTTCGGCCGGCGTGTCGGCCGGCATCGACCTGGCGTTGGCGCTGGTGGAAGAGGATTTGGGCCGCGCCGCGGCCCTGGCCGTGGCGCGCTACCTGGTTGTCTTTCTCAAGCGTCCGGGCGGGCAGGCGCAGTTCAGCGAGGCGCTTTCCCTGCAATCGGCCGACGACACATTCGGCGCGCTGCATGAATGGATCGACAAGCATTTGGCTGATGATCTTCCGCTTCCCATGCTGGCCGCTCAGGCCGGGATGAGCGAACGTAGTTTCAGCCGACGTTATGTGGAAGCAACCGGGTTGACGCCGGCGCGCGCCATCGAACGCCTGCGGGTGGAAGCGGCGCGGCGGCTCTTGTCCGAGTCGCGCCAGCCGGTGAAGCGGATTTCGCAGCGATGCGGCTTCGGGTCGGAAGAAACGATGCGTCGAAGCTTCTTGCGCGTGCTGGCTGCCACCCCGCGCGACTACCGCGCCCGCTTCAGCTCTTGAATGTCGCCTGTTGGCTCGTCGTTTGATCGCCGAACATCTGGCAGCAGATCATGGCCGCATCTTCGGTTTGGACGCGCCGTGAGAGCTATCGCGAACTGCGGCTGGAGCCGTTATGCTGCTCTCGCCGTCCAGGCCGAGGAACTGCGCCGCATGAACGAGAGTATCCATGGAGAAAGGACCGCGTCTGAGCTGGAAGGTCGGGTGTCCGAACTCATCGAGCAACAGGCGGCGATCTCGGAAGTGCTGCGCGCCATTGCGACTTCGCCGCACGACTTGCAGCCTATCTTCGACGCCATCCTCGACAGTGCCAAGCGCCTCTGTCGAGCAGACATGGGCAGCTTGCGTCTCTTTGAGGAAAGCGGCCTTCGTCTCGTGGCGGTGCGAGGGGATTCCTTTTTGGTTAGTCAGGTGCGGTCATCATTCCCGGTGCTCGACAAGGAAAGTGTTCTGGGTCGATTGGCCACAAGCGGGTTACCCGCCCACATCCCAGACTTGACATCACTTGAAGGCGATCGTCGGGATGATCCGTGGGTCACGGCAGCGAAGGCTCGTTATCGAACGGCCCTGTTTCTGCCGTTGCTCAAAGACAATGAGATTGTCGGGTTAATTAGTCTGGGCCGCACTCGGGTGCAGCCGTTCACCGACAAACAGATTTGCTTATTCACCGACTTCGCTGCGCAAGCCACCATTGCCTTGGAGAGCACCCGTCGCGAGAGGCAATTTCGCGATGTGCAGAGCGAGCTGGCGCATGCCAACCGCGTCGCGACCATGGGCCAGCTCACCGCCTCGATTGCTCATGAAATCAAGCAGCCCATTGCGACGGCAAGCACAAACGCGGCTGCTGCACTGCGGTTTCTAGACAAAAGCCCGCCCGATCTGGCGGAGGTGAGGGAGGCGCTCACCTGCATTGTGGACGACACTCATCGCGCCAGCGACGTCGTCGACCGGATCGAATCTCTCATCAAAAAAGCGCCACCGCGGAAGGAGGTCGTCGATCTCAATGCGGCGATCCTGGAGGTGATCGCCCTGACCCACGGCGAAGCGGTCAAGACCGGCGTCACGGTGAGCACGCGGCTTGCGCCTGAGTCGCCCCGCATCCAATGCGATCGGGTGCAACTGCAGCAAGTGATGTTGAACTTGATCGTCAATGCCATCCACTCGATGAGTGGCGTTGAGGACGGCAACCGCGAATTACACATCAGCACGAGTGTCGGGCCGGAGGGCATGTGCGTCGGGGTGCGGGACACTGGCCCGGGGCTGAGCTCGGAGAGCCTGCCGCGTCTGTTTGAACCCTTCTACACGACCAAGCCCGACGGCATGGGCATGGGCCTCTCGATCTGCCGCTCGATTATCGAAGCCCACAGCGGGCGGCTGTGGGCGACCAACTGCGAGCCGCGGGGGGCTCTGTTTCAGTTCACGATCGCCGCTGACTGAGTTGCCATCCGTGATCGATGTCGCTTATTGGATCGGTACGTGTCGCTCACGGACGAACGCGGATAACCGTCTTCCCCACGCGGCGCTCGGTCGCGTTGAAGGTGGCGACGGCATCGTCGAGGGTCGAGACGTTGCCGATGTTCGTCCGCAGTCGTCCGTCACGCAGCCGCTGCACGATCTCACTCAATTGGGCACGATCGGACTCGACAACGAAATCGACCGCCAGGCCGTCGGCGGGCCGCGCCTCGGTCGGCCCGACGATGGACACCAGCGTTCCTCCGGCTCGGATCAGGCCTGCCGACCGCTTCTGGATGTCGCCGCCGATGACATCGAACACCAGATCGACTCCGCCGATGTCTTCCAGGGCCTCGTTGTCGAGGTCGACAAACTCCTGCGCGCCGAAGTCGAGCGCCTTCTGACGGTCGGCGGCGCGTCCGGTGCCGATGACGTAGCCGCCGGCCTCACGTGCGAGCTGGGTCACCATCGACCCGACTGCGCCGGCCGCGCCGTGCGCGAGGACGCTCTGCCCCGCCTGAAGACGGCCGTGCTGGAACAGTCCCTGCCACGCGGTGAGGCCCGAGATGGGCAGGCTCGCTCCCACCGCGAAGTCGACGTCGCCCGGCAGCGGCGCGAGGTTGCGCGCCTCGATGGCCACATACTCCGCTAGGGTGCCGTCGCGATACCAGTCGGCGAGGCCGAACACGCGCTGTCCTACCGACAGTCCCGTCGTGCCGTAGCCGAGAGCGGTGACCACTCCGGCCATCTCATGGCCGGGGATCGACGGTGTTCGGTCACGGTTGCGGCGATCGGTCCAGGTCGAGGGCCACCCCAGCTCAGTCGGGACAAATCCCGACGCATGAATCTGAACGATGAAGTCGTTTATCTTTGCCGGCGGCGCGGGCCGCTCGACCAGCTTCATCCCGGCCGTTCCCGCAGCCTGGTCCGTTACCACGATCGCCTTCATCGATTTCATGTGTGCGGTCACGAAGGACTGTTTGTTCGTTTCTGCGGGTGCTGGTTGAAATAGTTTTCGAATCGAGCGGTGCCGTTTCGTCTTATCCTCAAGGATGGACGATACCATCGTGCGCTAGTTTCAACCGCAGGCGCGCACGTTTCGAACACGCTGAGCCGGAAGCGGCGATCCGATTGGGATTACCTGCCGCCCATGAAAAAGCTTTCCTCGACGATCCTACCGTTCCGGACCGTGTAAAGCCCGACCTCGTCGAGGTGGACGCGTTTCTGGCCCTTTGGCGTGACATCCAACTCGAAGCGAACGACAAACTGATCCCCGTGCACATAAGGACCCTCGACCTTAAGATCATGAACTTCGTGGTTCGCGTTCCACCATTGGGTTTTTCCTTCCACCGCCTTGCGGCCCTTGAGTTCTGCCATATCGCCGGTCATCGGCTCACGGCTCACGATGTCGTCGGACCAGAATTTCTGACCGGCGGCCTCTAGTTCACCTTTGGCGCACATGTCGGTGAAAGCTATTGCCAGCTCTTGCGTGTTCATGACGTCAAATCCTTTTCTGCGCCCCGCCCCCGGAATTATGCCGATCCCATTGCAATGGTTCCCAAGGCGCCGGCCGATAATGGCCTCGACGCGGTCGACGCATTGGGGGCGTATGCCCGGAATAAGAAACTGCTTTCGCTCGTTCCATCACAAATGGTTACAGCAGACCGGACTGCCGGCCGCCCGCAGATAGCGCGCTTCGGTGTACTTAGATCCGCCGCTGAGGCGCAACGGCCGGCTTGGCATCGCCGATGATATCCGGATCAAGCCGCAGGCCGCTCGTTTCATTGCGGTGCAATGATTCGACATGAGAGGGTAGAGCGGTCTCTCGCTTAACGCGGCCGCGTCATCGTCTCCGGGCGCACGATGCGATCGAATTCGTCCGCCGTGACAAATCCCAAGCGCAGCGCCTCCTCGCGCAAGGTCGTCCCGTTGGTATGCGCCGCCTTGGCGACCTGAGCCGCCTTGTCGTAGCCGATGGTCGGCGACAGCGCGGTGACCAGCATCAGCGAGCGTTGCAGGAGATCGCGAATGCGCTCCTCGTTCGCCTTGATGCCGGCGACGCAGTTGTCGGTGAATGAATTTGCCGCGTCGCCGAGCAGGCGGATCGATTGCAGCATCGCGTGCGCCAGCACCGGCTTGTAGACGTTGAGCTCGAAATGGCCCTGGCTGCCAGCGACCGTGATCGTCGTCTGATTGCCGAATATCTGGCAGCAGACCATGGTCATCGCTTCGCTCTGCGTCGGATTGGTCTTGCCCGGCATGATCGAGGAGCCGAGCTCGTTGCTCGGCAGGATCAATTCGCCAAGGCCCGAGCGCGGCCCGGAGCCGAGCAGGCGGATGTCGTTGGCGATCTTGAACAGCGCAGTGGCGGCGGCATTGATGGCGCCGTGCACGAACACATAGGCATCGTGTCCCGCCATGTGCTCGAATTTGTTCGGCGCACTGACGAAAGGAAGCTTAGTGAGTTGCGTGATGCGTTTCGCGAACGCCTCGGCGAATTCCGGCTTGGAATTGATGCCGGTGCCGACGGCGGTGCCGCCTTGCGCCAGCGGATAGAGTTCGCGCTGCGCGTCGGCAAGGCGCGACAGCGCCGACTTCACTTGCGATGCGTAGCCGGAGAATTCCTGGCCGAGCGTGATCGGCGTCGCGTCCATCGTATGGGTGCGGCCGATCTTGACGATGTCGGCGAACTCTTTTGCTTTGGCGTCGAGCGCCGCCTGCAATTTCGCCAGCGCCGGTTTTAGGTGGTGTTCGATCTGCATCGCGGCGGCGATGTGCATCGCAGTCGGAATCGAATCGTTCGACGACTGCGACATGTTGACATGATCGTTCGGATGCACCGGCGATTTGGAGCCGAGCGCGCCGCCAAGCGCCACATTGGCGGAATTGGCGATGACCTCGTTGACGTTCATGTTGGTCTGCGTGCCGGAGCCGGTCTGCCACACCAGCAACGGGAAATTCTCGTCGAGTTTGCCATCGGCGATGTCCTGCGCGACGGCGATGATGGCGTCGGCGCGTTTCGCATCGAGCGAACCGAGATCGCGATTGACCTCCGCCGCGGCGCGCTTGATCAGGCCCAGCGCGTGGATGATTCCGATCGGCATACGCTCGGTGCCGATGCGGAAATTGTGCAGCGAGCGTTCGGTCTGCGCGCCCCAGAGCTTGTCGGCGGGAATCTCGAGCGGCCCGAAGGCGTCGCTCTCGGTGCGGGTTTTTGCGGAGGTGTCGCGGGTTTCGGCCATGCTGACAAGGTCCAGGGCCGCCGGGCGGCGGCAATTGAGTGAACCTATGCCGAATGGCCGCCGGGACAAGTCTCGGCGGTGCACGTCCTGCGTGACGGCGGCTATTTCTTGCGGAAGCGGTCGAGCCGGACGACTTCACCGCCGCCGGCGGGCTTGTCCGGTTTGTCCGGCTTCTCAGTTTCCTCGGTCTTCCTGGCCGCGGATGCAGGCGCAGGGGCGGCCGCGGCGGGCGGGACCGAATTCGGCGGCGCTGTGGCGGCGGCTGGCGTCGGCGGCAGGCGCTTTTTACTCGCGGGCTTATCGCCAGTTTGGGTATGGGCGGAGGCCTGCGCGCCGTCGCCCTCGGCGACCTCCTCGAACTGCAGGCCGAACTGCACCGACGGATCGAAGAAACCCTTGATGGCGTCGAACGGCACCATGAGCTTTTCCGGCACGCCGCCGAACGACAGGCCGACCTCGAAGGACGCCTCATGCACCTCCAGATCCCAGTACTGGTGCTGCAGGATGATGGTCATTTCTTCCGGATACTGGGCGCGCAGCCGGTTAGACAGGCGCACACCCTCGGCGCGGGTGTCGAAGGAAATGTAGAAATGGTGGTCGCCGGGCAACTGGCCCTTTTTCGCGGCATCCACGAGCACGTTGCGGACGACGCCGCGCAGCGCCTGCTGGGTGAGGATATCGTAGCGGATATGGTCGGCCATGCGGAGAAGCGGTGTCCCGCGCCTTTGCTTCGGACAGATTCGCCGGGATGCTAGCGCGCCGGCCGCCGAAAGGCACCCTGCGTGCCGGTTCCCCCGGCGCTGTGACTATTTGGAAGCCCGATTGCGAAAATGGAAGTGGTTTGGAAGCGGTAGTCCGGAAAAATGAAAGTGGAGGCTTCTGTTGCCAGGTGCCTCCGAACCCCGCCTAACCGCTGCTAAGACGGCTAGGGCTTGTAGGCTTGGTTAGTCAAACCGCTTACGCAGCCTGAGCAACCGGAGCATAGTTGTCATTGGCAACTATGGAATTGGCCCGATAACGGCGGAACCATGCCGAGCAAAAGTCCGCCCTTTACGCCCTCGTCGATCCTATTTCGCCCCCGCCGAAGCCCGGTTTTGGCCGGATAGGTCCGGTTTTGCCGGGGCCCGCCGGGCTTTGGTGGAGGCGCCGGGTACTGCCCCCGGGTCCGAAAGGTTTATTACGACAGCCGTTTATCGCCATAGCCGGGTTGCCCCGGCACCTCCCAATATAGGGGGGATGCGTTAAGGAAAAAAGCCCCCGGCGCAATGTTTCACGGGAAACATTCCTATTATCCCCGGTGAAGATGCGGCAGGAAAGGATTGAAAGCCTAGGAGAATCGGGCGTTACTGGGAGCGGGGGATAAGTGTTTCGCGCCGTTGTCCCCGCGATCCGCGCTGGGCGCTCGCCACCATTTCGCGGCCGGTGGCGGCGCCTTCATGTCTGACCATCCCAAATGCGCCGCGAAATGGGCGAAGCACAGAAAGAATAAGCCCCGTTCATTTGTTGCAACTTATAATATCATCATCACGCCGATACAGCCCTACGTATATTCGCCTTGCTTTTACACCATTATGGTGTATTTGAGTGACCGAGAAGAGGACGCCGGGCCACGACTTGAGACCATCAAAGCCAAATTCAGCACGGTCGGCGCCCTCAATGTCACCGGCACGGCTCTGCGGACCGCCACCAAACTCGGCTTCGGCAGGCAGGAGATTGTGAACACCATTCAAGCGATCGAGAGGACGTGTTTCTTCAAGTCGATGACGTCTCATGCCGAGGCAAAGGTCTGGCAGGATGTCTACTACGTGCCGCACGAGACGACCTCACTCTATGTGAAATTCACCTCGGATGTCGTAACCGAGTTCAAGCTCCTGTCGTTCAAGGAGAACACGAAATGACCGATGCACCCCTGTCGCCCGTCACCGGTCAGCGCATGATCCGCGATGTTCGGCCGATGGAGCTCACTTACAAAGGCCAATCCGTCACGATCCAGATGCCCGGCTGGTATTGCGCCGACTCCGGCGAGAGCATTCATACGGGCGAGGACATGGCGGTTTCTGACGCCGCGCTGAAGAGCCTCAAAATCAAAGTCGAAAAGCTTCTGACGCCCGACGAGATCAAGCGCATCCGGCAGAAGCTTGGCTTGACGCAACGCGAGGCCGGCGAGGTCATCGGCGGCGGCCCGAATGCTTTCCAGAAATACGAAAGCGGCGAGGTGCTGCTGAGCAAGGGCATGAGCAATTTCCTGCGCCTGCTCGAGAAACATCCCGAAGACGTTCAAGAATTGAAGGAGCAGGCAGCGGCCTGAAGCCACGGGCCGTTTGAATCCCAAGCGTGTGTTGCGTTTGCCGTTTAGGTATCTGTCCCCCTATCGCACCGTTGCGAACCTTAGGTTGTGCAGCGAAATGTGGACAAAATGTCTATAGAGCACGCCGAGTTTGCGGGACTGCCTCAATTCGAACGAGCAAGCGTCGTCACCCCCCCACCCTGACCCCTCCCGGCCACGCGCAAGAGCGCGCGGGGGAGGGGAACAGAAAGCCATGCCGAAATAATATCGTCCGCAATGTTTCCACGGCATCGGCGGTCATCTAACGTCCGCCGCTGAAACAGGCCGGAGACACATCCGGCGGTTTGTCGTGGGGGAGGAGTCTCGTGCAAGCTTTCAGGCTGTCGCTCGTCGCGCTTTGCATCGCCCTGTGTCCGGCGCTGAGCCTGGCGCAGAATTTTCCGAACAGGCCGATCCGCATGATCGTTCCGTTTCCGGCCGGCGGCCCGAACGACATCATCGCGCGCGTGGTCGGGCAGCGCATGTCGCAGATCCTCAACCAGACCATCATCATCGATAACCGCACCGGGCAGGGCGGCGTGCTCGGCACCGATCTCGTGGCGAAGGCAACGTCGGACGGCTACACGATCGCCATGACCAGCCTGGGCGCGCTGGCGATCAGCCCGAGCATGGAGAAGGTCGCCTACGACGCGTCCAAGGACCTTGCGCCGGTGACGCTGGTGGCGCAGGTGCCGGAGATGCTGGTCGTCGCGACCAACGTGCCCGCCAAAAACATGCAGGAATTGGTGGCGCTCGCGAAATCGCAGCCGGGCAAGATGAACTTCGGATCGTCCGGCCCGGGAAGCCTGCCGCATCTCGCCGGTGAATTGTTCAAGCTCACGGGCAAGATCGATCTCGTGCACGTGCCCTATCGCGGGGCGGCGCCGGCGGTGAACGATCTTCTGGCGCAGCAGGTGCAGATGGCCTTCTTCGACCTGCCGGTGCTGCTGCCGCAGGTGAAGGCGGGCAAGATCAGGCCGATCGCGATCGGCGCGCCGCAGCGCGCGGCGAGCGTGCCGGATGTGCCGACGACGACCGAAGCCGGCATGCCCGACCTGCAGACAGAGAACTGGTACGGCCTGGTGGCGCCTGCCAAGACTCCGCCGGAGGTCATCGCCGTGTTGAACAAGGCTGCGGTCGCGGCGATCAAGGATCCGGAGGTGGCCGGGAAGCTGGCGAGCCAGGGCGCGATCCTGGTCGGCGACACCCCCGAGCACTTCCGCGATTACATCGCCGCCGAGACAATACGGTGGGCGAAGGTGATCAAGGAAGCGGGCGTGCAGACCGAGAAGTAGGACCGCGGCTCCAGCGAAAGCCTCTTCCCGTCATCCTGAGGCGGCCGGCGAAGCCGGCCCTCGAAGGACGAACGGCCCCTGAATCGCCACTTGCTGCCGGGCCTCGGCCGTCGCCCACCGATCTCGGGTTTACCCGAGATCGGAATATTAGGTGCGCAAGTCGGCTATAGCCGACTTGCGGTGGCTCGCTTGCGTTCGCTCCTCAGGGTTACGGAACAGATGTAGTGCGCACTTTGACCGACAGCCTTGATGCGCTTGGCAACCAGACTTTCGTGCTGCGTTCGACGCTGACGTCGCCGTTCGGCCGCAAGGTGCGCATGGCGGCGGAAGTCTTGAAGGTAAGCGGCCGCTTGATGGTCGTGCCGGCCGATACGCTCGACGCAAACGACACGCTGCGGCAGCATAACCCGCTCGGCAAGCTGCCGTGCCTGCTGCTCGCGGACGGCACGGCGATCTATGGCAGCGGCGTCATCATCGAATTCCTGCAAGACCTCGCCGGCAGCGAACAAATGCTGCCGCGCAGCGGGCTCGCGCGCTACACGACGCTGACGCGCGCGACGCTCGCCGACGGCATCGGCGAGGCGGCGCTGCTGATGGTCTACGAAGGCCGCTTCCGCGACGCCGGCACGCATTCGGCGCGCTGGCTCGATCACCAGCGCGGCAAGATCGCGCGCGCCCTCAGCGTGTTCGCGGCCGCGCCGCCGGCGGCGGACAAGACCGATCTCGTATCGATCGGGTTGTGCTGCGCGCTCGGCTATCTCGATTGGCGCAAGCCCGTCGAGTGGCGGACGTCCTATCCGCAGTTGGCCGCATGGCTCGCCGCCTTCGCAGCGCATGAACCGGCCTTCGCGCGCACGGCGGCGCCAGCGGCTTAGTCGCTGTCATCCCCGCGAAAGCGGGGATCCGGTACGCCGTGCCTCCTCGATTAGCTGCGGCGTACCGGGTCCCGGGTCTCGCGCTGTCGCGCTCGCCCGGGATGACAGCGCGCGTTTCATCGCGCTCGCCGGGGATGACGCCACAGGCGCGTCATTAGCGTGAGCGGGGACCGGACGCCGCGCTATAGTGTCGCGGTCATGTCCGATTCCACTGCATCTCCCGGCGCGCCGGCGCCGGTTCGCCCCACCCTGTCCGAATTGTTCCGCGCTTTCGCCGCCGTCTCGCTGGCGTCGTTCGGCGGCGCGCTGCCTTGGTCGCGGCGGATGATCGTCGAACGCAAAGGCTGGATGACCGCGCAGGAATTCAACGAGACCTTTGCGCTGTCGCAGTTCCTGCCCGGGCCGAACACGATCAATTTCTCTGTGGTGTTCGGCGCGCGCTTCGGCGGCGCCGCGGGCGCGGCCGCCGCGCTGGCCGGCCTGTTGGGGCCGCCGCTGCTCATCATCATCGTGCTGGCCGTCCTTTATGCACACTACGGCGATCTGCCGACGCTCGGCCGCATCCTCGCAGGCATCACCGCGGCGGCGGCCGGATTGCTGATCGCGGTGGTCGCGAAGATGGCGGTGCCGTTGTTCGCCAAGCGCTGGGACTGGGCGCCTGCGGTGGCGCTCCTCGCCTTTGCCGGCGTCGCCCTCATGCGCTGGCCGCTGCCTCTGGTGTTCGTGGTGATCGCGCCGGTGAGCATCGCCTTCGCGTGGTTCAAGCGATGAAGGACAATACGCTCGTCACGCTGTTTGCTTATTTCGCGCTGCTGTCGCTGTTCGCGGTCGGCGGCGCCAACGCGGCGATCCCTGAGATCCATCGCATCGCCGTCGAGGCCATGCATTGGATGAGCGACAAGCAGTTCGCCGACATGTTCGCGATTTCGCAACTGTCGCCGGGGCCGAACGTCATCATCGTCACGCTGATCGGCTATCACGTCGCCGGCTTTTTGGGGGCCGCGGTGGCGACGGTTGCGATGTGCGGGCCGACCTGCGTGCTGGCGTTCTTCGTCGCGAAAGTCTGGGACCGTTTCAAGGATGCGCGCTGGCGCATCGCGGTGCAGACCGGGCTGGTGCCGGTCTCGATCGGCATGATCGGTGCCAGTGCCTTCGTGCTGGCGGGCACCTCCGACCACACTGTCTATGCCGCCGCCATCAGCGCGGCGACCGCCGTGGTCGGCTTTTCCACGCGGGTCAGCCCGCTCTGGCTGTTCGCCGCCGGCGGCCTGCTGGGTCTTTCCGGCTGGTTGTGACGTTCGGTCGCGCGCGCGTGTGTTTATGTTTCGGTTATATCGCGCCGTGTGCCAACCGCGTTTGGGCGGATGTTCCACTGCGCATAAGCATTATTCTTTAGTCGTGTATTGACCTGCAAGTACGCTTTGGGCCAGTAAGTTTTCTGTGCTAGCAATTGCTGGACCGGCCAAGCCGTGGGGTGGCCGGAAGCAACAAGAAGACTTGCTGGAGGATGGCGCGATGTCCGAGGGGGCCAAAACCTCCCCGCACCGGGGTGGGTTTCGTTTCAAAGTGCGCGGGCCGCGCGACTTCTACGGCGGCCTGGCGCTGATTGCGCTGGCCATCATTGCTCTGTGGGCGTCCGGCGATCTCCCCGGCCAGCAGGGCTTCGCCTTCGGGCCGGGAACCGCGCCGCGCATGTTCGCGACGCTGCTCGCCATTATCGGCGCGGTGGTCGCCCTGACCGGCCTGTTCGCCGACGGCGAGCCGATCGGGCACTTCGCGGTGCGCGGCCCCGCTTACGTGCTGGTGGCGATCCTGCTCTTCGCCCTCATGATCCGCGGTGTCACCATCGGCGGCGTGCGCTTGCCGCCGCTCGGTTTGGTGCCGTCCACCTTCGTCGCCTTCATCGTCTCGATCATGGGCTCCAGCGAGATGCGCTGGATCGAGAGCCTGATCGCGGCGGTGGCGATGACGATCTTCTGCGTGCTGCTGTTCGTCTATCTGCTGCAGCTTCCCTTCCAACTCTGGCCCTGGGTTTGAGGGGGAGCACCATGAGTGACCTTTTCAGCAATCTGTGGCTCGGCTTCTCGGTCGCGGCCCAGCCTTACAATCTCGGATTCTGTCTGCTCGGCGCTTTCGTCGGCACGCTGGTCGGTGTGTTGCCGGGCATCGGCACCGTGGCGACGGTGGCCATGCTGCTGCCGATCACGTTCGGTCTGCCGCCGGTCGGGGCGCTCATCATGCTCGCCGGCATCTATTACGGCGCGCAATACGGCGGCTCGACCACCTCCATCCTGGTCAATATTCCCGGCGAGGCCACCTCGGTGGTGACCTGTCTCGACGGCCACCAGATGGCACGGCAAGGCCGCGCCGGCGCGGCGCTGTCGATTGCCGCCATCGGCTCGTTCATCGCCGGCTGCGTCTCCACCGTGCTGGTGGCCGCACTCGGCGTGCCGTTGACCTCGATCGCGCTGCTGTTCGGTCCGGCCGAATATTTCTCGCTGATGGTGCTGGGCCTTATCTTCGCGGTGGTGCTGGCGAAGGGGTCGGTGCTCAAGGCCATCGCCATGATCGTCACCGGCCTCCTGCTGTCGATGGTCGGCTCTGATCTCGAGACCGGCGCCGGCCGCATGACCTTCGATATCCCCGATCTGTCGGACGGTATTGGCTTCACCAATGTCGCCATGGGCTTGTTTGGCTTCGCCGAGATCATCCGCAACCTGGAAATGTCGCAGGAGAGCCGCGACATCGTGAAGGGCAAGATCAAGGGCCTGATGCCCACGCGGCAGGACCTGAAGGATTCCTCCGGCGCCATCGTTCGCGGCACCATCCTCGGATCGATCCTCGGCATCCTGCCCGGCGGCGGCGCGGTGGTGGCCTCGTTCGCGGCCTATACCTTCGAGAAGCGCATCTCGCGGCATCCGGAACGCTTCGGCCGCGGCGCCATCGAGGGCGTGGCGGCGCCGGAAAGCGCCAACAACGCGGCGGCGCAGACCTCGTTCATCCCGCTGCTCACGCTCGGCATCCCGCCGAATGCCGTGATGGCGCTGATGGTCGGCGCCATGACCATCCACGGCATCGTGCCGGGGCCGCAGGTGATGACCAAGCAGCCGGAACTGTTCTGGGGCATGATCGCCTCGATGTGGCTTGGCAACCTGATGCTGGTCATCATCAACCTGCCGCTGGTCGGCCTGTGGGTGAGCCTGCTGCGCGTGCCGTACCGTCTCTTGTTCCCGTCGATCATCGTGTTCTGCTGCATCGGCATCTACTCGATCAACAACTCGCCGACCGATGTCGTGATCGCTGCGGTGTTCGGGCTGTTCGGCTACTGGCTGGTCAAGCACGACTTCGAACCGGCGCCGCTGGTGCTCGCCTTCGTGCTCGGGCCGCTGATGGAAGAGAACCTGCGCCGCGCCATGCTGATCGCGCGCGGCGATGCTACCGTGTTCGTGACGCGGCCGATCTCGGCGGGGCTGATGTTCGTGGCGGCTGCGCTCCTGGTGATCGCGATGCTGCCGATGATCCGCAAGCGGCGCGACGAAGTGTTCGTGGAATAGGCTAGGGCGACGGAGGGCGGCGCGTCCCGGGGTTGACCGGGGCGCGCCGTGCCTATTTTGGGCTCAGTCGGCTGCGGTGCCGGTGATCGCCAGCACGCCGGCGATCAGGATTGCCGCCTGGATGCAGAAGGCGGTGATGTTCACGTCCCAGACTTTGGCGAACAGCGGCACCGGTGCGGGGAACGGCTGGTAGCCGTTGTCGTCATAGGCGCCGCCGCCGTAGAGCGGCATGGCAATCAGCGCCGTGAAGAAGGCGGTGTAGACGATCGTGGCCATCAGGGCGACGAGATAGAGCCGCTCGATCGCCAGCGGCCCCGGCCACCAGATCAGCGCCAGCGCCATGAGGCCGAAGCCGACATAGCTGCAGATCTGCCAGACGACATGGAAGCGCGCGTGCGGCGTCCATTTCGGATTGGTCGCGTGCGTCTTGTTGAAGTCGGCGATGATCGTGGCGAAGGCGTAGCCGGCGGTCGTCACCGTGAACAAAATGCGAGCGAGGAGAAGGTGGTCGAAGGCGATACGCATCGCGTTTCCCCCTTGATGGCCGTTGAACGCCGGCGAAATAGGCGACGACTCGGGCACTGCGACCGCTTCCGCGAGACGTTCGGTCGAATCGCCGCCCAGCCGTGAATCGCATGCTAACACCGCAAATCCTTTTTCTTCGCGGTGTTGAGGAGAACATTAGCCACGCGTGTTAACCCGTGCCCGAACGATACCGGCACGTTCGATGAACAGAGTTTGGCGCCTGCGCGGCGGCGTCCGAGTTCCCGGCCATTTTGGCCCGGGAAAAGTCGGGGCAGGCAATCGCCACGCCCGGCGCTCCGCGTCATAATTAAGGTTGGAACCCGGCCGGCGGCGTATTATTGGCTGGCCCTTCGAGTCGCTGAACTGCCGAGAGCCGATGCGTCAATACCTCGACCTGATGGAATATATCCTCGCCGACGGCGTGGAAAAGCGCGACCGCACCGGCACCGGGACGATCTCGGTGTTCGGCCATCAGATGCGTTTCCGGCTCGACCTGGGCTTTCCGCTGCTCACAACCAAGAAGCTGCATCTCAAGTCGATCGTCCACGAGCTGCTCTGGTTCCTCGCCGGCGACACCAACATCAAATACTTGAACGAGCACGGCGTGCGCATCTGGGACGAGTGGGCCGACGAGCGCGGCGACCTCGGGCCAGTCTACGGCCACCAGTGGCGCTCCTGGCCGGCCAAGGACGGCTCGACGATCGACCAGATCGCCAACGTGATCGCGATGATCAAGCGCAATCCGGACTCGCGCCGGCTGATCGTCACGGCGTGGAATCCGGCCGACGTCGACAAGATGGCGCTGCCGCCATGCCACTGCCTGTTCCAGTTCTACGTCGCCGACGGCAAGCTGTCGTGCCAGCTCTATCAGCGCTCGGCGGACGTGTTCCTCGGCGTGCCGTTCAACATTGCGTCCTACGCGTTGTTGACGATGATGGTGGCGCAGGTGACCGGCTACAAGCCTGGCGACTTCGTCCACACCTTCGGCGACGCGCATCTCTATCTCAATCATATCGAGCAGGCGCGGCTCCAAATGTCGCGCCCGCCGAGGCCTCTGCCGACCATGCGCATCAATCCGGATGTGAAGGACATCTTCTCGTTCCGCTACGAAGACTTCGCGATCGAGAACTACGACCCGCATCCGCACATCAAGGCCGAGGTCGCGGTTTGACCCTCTCCATCCGCGCGGCGCGGCCGGACGACACGGCGCTCATCTTCGCGCTGGTATGCGAGCTTGCCGACTACGAGAACCTGCAAGGCGAGGTCGACGCGACGCCCGAGGAGATCGCGCGGGCGCTGTTTTCGCCGGAGCCGCGGCTCTATTGCGACATCGCCGAGTGGGACGGCGCGCCGGCAGGCTTCGCCGTCTGGTTCCTCAACTTCTCGACGTTCCGGGGACGGCACGGCCTCTATCTCGAAGACCTCTTTGTGCGGCCGGAGATGCGCCAGCGCGGCATCGGCACGGCGCTGATGCGGCGCCTCGCGCACCATTGCGTCGAGCGCAAGCTCGCGCGGTTCGAGTGGGCGGTGCTCGACTGGAACGCGCCCTCGATCGCCTTCTACAAGTCGATCGGCGCGCAGGTGATGGACGAGTGGAAAATCTGCCGGCTGTCCGGCGCGGCCTTGGCGGGGTTTGCCAAGCAAGGAGCGCCGTGATGAGGGCTGGCCTGAAAGTGGTGCTGGTGGCGGCGATCGGCGAGAACGGCGTCATCGGCCGCGACGGCCAGTTGCCGTGGAAGCTCAGGTCCGATCTGCAACACTTCCGCCGGGTGACGACCAATCACCCGATCATCATGGGCCGCAAGACCTACGCGTCGATTGGCCGCGTGCTTCCCGAGCGCACCAATATCGTGGTCACGCGCGATCCCGGCTTCACCGCACCTGGCACCGTGCTGGCGGCGAGCATGGACGCGGCCTTCGGCCATGCCCGTGAGGATGCTGAGAAAAGGGGCGTCGACGCAGTGATGGTGATCGGCGGCAGCGACATCTTCGCACTCACGATGGCGGATGCTGACGTGCTGGAAATCACCCGCGTGCATGCGACGCCGGACGGCGACGTCAAGTTTCCCGAGATCGATCCGGCCCAGTGGCGCGAGGTGCATAGCGAACGGCATGCGCGCGGTCCGCACGACGACGCGGAATTTACCGTGCTGACCTACGCGCGCGTGCGGTGAGGCATGACGCTTCCTCGCCACGGCCTCATCTCGGCGCGGCTGCATTACTTCCAGACCGTCGCGCAGCTCGGCTCGATCCGCCGCGCGGCGGAGGCTCTCAACGTCGCGCCATCGGCGATCAGCCGCACCCTCCAGCATCTCGAGCAGGAACTCGGCGCGCCGCTGTTCGAGCGCACGCGTCAGCGTCTCAGGCTCACCAGCGCCGGTGAAATCCTCGTCTATCACGCCGGCGCCAGCGTCGCCGAGCTTGAGCGGGCGCGCGCCTTCATCGGCGATCTGCAAGGGCTTCGGCGCGGCTCGGTTGGAATCGCCGCGGTGGAAAGCGTGGCGCGCGGGCTGTTGCCGGAGACGCTGTCGCGCTTCTGGAAGCGCCATCCGGACGTCGCGGTGCAGGTGACCACGACAGGCTCGCAGCAGGCTTTCGAGGCGGTGGCGCGCGGCGAATGTGATCTCGCCATCGCCTTCGATGCGCGGCTACCGAAAGCGACGCAGCGGCTGGCGAGCGCCAGCCTGCGGCTCGGGGCTCTGGTGCCGCCGAAGCATCCCTTCGCGGCGCGGCGCGGCGTGCGCTTGCGCGACTTCGCCAGCGAACGCGTGATCCTCTCCGACGCGAGCCTGACGCTCGGCTCCTCGATCGAGGCGGCGATGCTCAATTCCGCCGTTGAGCTGCGGCCGATCGCGGTGACCAATTCGATTGATCTCATGAGCGCCATCGCCGTGCGCGGCCACGGCGTGACGTTCCAGACCCGAGTCGGCGTCGAGCGCGAGCTGGCGCAGGGCGATCTGGTGTTCATCCCGCTCATCGATCCGTCCTTGCGGCCACGCAAGCTGATGCTGATCGCGCGCGCCAAGGTGCACCTGCCGGCGGGTCCGGCGGCGCTTGCCGCCATGCTCGCTGAGGCCATCCAGCGGCTGGACGGGCGGTGAGGCCGGTGTTGCCTTCACGGCAACACCGCAATCACCAATCACCGGCTATTCGCGCCACAGACCGCTTGCCAAGCTGATCCCATGGCCGATGTCCGCGTTTCGTCGCGCCCATGCGGAGATGTCACGATGAAGCTTCGTTCGCTGTTCGTCGCCGTGCTGCTGGCGCTTGCCGCGCCGGCGCTCGCGCAGGAGCCGGTGAAGATCAAGTTCACGCTCGACTGGAAGATCCAGGGACCGCATGCCTGGTACTTCTTGGCCAAGGAGAAGGGCTACTTCGCCAAGGAAGGCCTCGACGTGACGATCGACCAGGGCGACGGCTCGGCGGCCGCGATCACGCGCGTGATGAGCGGCGCCTATGATGCCGGCTTCGGCGACATCAACGCCATCATCCAGACCGCCGCGCAATTTCCCGGCAAACAGCCGGTGATGGTCTATCTCATCTACAATCGCGCGCCCTATGCGATCATCGCCAGGGCCGACGGGCCGGTGAAGACGCTCAAGGACATGGAAGGCCGCAGGCTGGTTTCGCCGGCCGGCTCGGCGACGTTGCGTCTGTTCACGCCGCTCGCGGCCGCCAACGGCGTCGACGCCGGCAAGGTCAAGGTGCTCAACGCGGCGCCGAACCTGATCGAGCAGATGCTGGCGCGCGGCGAGGCCGACGGCATCGCCCAGTTCTCGGCGACGAGCTACATGAACTTCGTCGCCATGAAGCTCGATCCGGAGAAGGACTTCCGCTGGTTTTTCTACAGCGACTACGGCCTCGATCTTTATTCAAACGGCGTGGTGGTGTCGCAGAAGCTCATCACGGAGAAGCCGGAAGCGGTGCGTGGTTTGGTGCGTGCCATCAACAAGGCGATCCTCGATGTCGCCGCCAATCCCGCCGCCGCCATGGCGTTGCTCAAGAAGGTCGAGCCGCTGACCGATGTCGAGATCGAGAAGGCGCGCACGGTCTATTTCATCAAGAACCAGATGATCTCGCCTGAGACCGGCAGGCTCGGCTTGGGCGATCTCGACGACAAGCGCCTCGCCGCCGCGATCAAGACCGTGGCCGGCGCCTACGACCTCAAGACCGTGCCGGACGTGCGCGCGGTGTTCGTGCGCGACTTCCTGCCGCCGAAAGTCGACCGCGACATCGCGGGCGCCGCTGCAAAGGCGAAGTGAGACGAGAATGACAAGCGATCACGAACGATTCATGCGCCTCGCTATCGATGAGGCCAAGGCCGGCGCGGCCATGGGTGAACAGCCGTTCGGCGCAGCGGTGGTGATCGATGGGGAGGTGATCTGCACCACGCGCAGCCTCAAGGTGTCGCTCTCCGACACCACCGCGCATTCCGAGACGCGGGCGATCAGCATCGCCACGCAGACGCTCGGACGGCGCGAAATCCCCGAGGCGGTGTTCTACTGCACCTGCGAGCCGTGTCCGATGTGCTGCGGCGCCGTGCTCAATTCCGGCATCAAGACCATGGTGATCGGCGCGCGCAACCGGCACATCAGGCAGTCCGCGAAGCTCGCCTTCAATTTCAAGGATTACACGGTCGAGCGGCTGGCCGAGATGGTCGGCTGGGACCTCACGATCGTCGAAGGCGTGCTCCAGGACGAATGCGTCGCGCTCTATACCGGCGCCAGCGTTCCGCTGACGCGATAGCGCATGATCCCGAAAAGTGGGCACCGGTTTTCGGACAAGATCATGCGCAAGCAAAATATCGACCACGCGGAGCCGGGCGCATGAAGAAAAGTGCGGTCGACGCCGTCATCGCGGGGCTGAAGGCAGCGGGCGTGAGCATCGTCTGCTACCTGCCGGATTCGCTATTTAAGGAGTTGTACCCGGCGCTCGATGCCGATCCTGACATCCGCACCATCCGCGTCACCAATGAAGGGGAGGGCGCGGCGATCTGCGGCGGCGTGTTTCTCTCCGGCAAGCGTGCCGCACTGGTGATGGAGAATTCGGGCCTGCGCGCCTCGATCGAGCCTTTGGCGCGCATGGGCATGGGCGCCGGCATCCCGGTGGTGATGCTGATGAGCTATCGCGGCGACCTCGGCGAGAACAATTGGTGGGCGGTGCCGCACGGCATGACCATGGAGCCGCTGCTCGGCGCCATGCGCATTCCCTACCGCGTGGTCGGTGAGGAGGCGAAGGTCACGCAGGCGATCAAGGATGCCTTCACCTGGTCCTATGCCGCCTATTATCACTCGGCCGTGGCGCTGACCGGAGACCTGGTGCGGTGATGAAACGCTTCGACTGCATGAGCGTGCTCGCCAAGCTGCTCAAGGACGAGCTGGTGATCCTGTCGCTCGGGGCGAGCGTGGACGAGTGGTACAACGCGGCGCCGCAAATGCGCGAGGCGAGCCTGTTCCAGCAGCAGCTCGGCTGCGTCACGGCGCAGGCCTTCGGCCTCGCGGCCGGTCTGCCGCACCGGCAGATCGTCTCGCTCGATACCGACGGCGGCATGATGTTCAATCTCGGGATTCTGGCGACGCTCGCCAACGAGCAGCCGCCAAACCTCTTCGTAGTGGTCTGGGACAACCAGTGCTACCAGTCGATCGGCGGCCCGCCGACCCATACCGCGGGGCGCGTCGACATCGCCGCCATCGCGCGCGGCGCCGGCATCGAGCATGCTTATACGATGCGCGATCTGACGGAGTTCGGCGCGCATTGCGAGGCGGGACTGCGCACGCAGGCGCCTTACGTGGTCGTCGCCAAGGTCGATGCCGATGTGCGGCGCGACATCCGCCGCAAGCATTCCGACGGGCGCGAGGACAAATACATCTTCGTCCGCCATGTCGAAGCGTCGGAGGGCATCGTCATCATGGGCCCGAGCGAACACAACTGACCGCGGCCGGCTATCGCCTAAATCGAGCCTTCGTCTTGGGCGCCGTACCCCCTTAGGGCCGCTCCCCCCCGCGCAGCCATAAAGATAAAGGCTTCATGAAGGCGGCCTTAGAAAGCGCGGCATGACAGCGCGTTGTAACCGGACCTGCCGTCCCCTATAACCCTGACCGACAAAAGGGTTGCCGGGTGCCGGCGCCGGGAGGTTTTTTCGATGCCATGGACCAATCAGGGCGGCGGCGGTGGCGGCCCTTGGGGATCAGGTGGAGGCAAGGGCCCTTGGGGCTCCGGCCCGCAGTCGGGAGGACCGACTCCTCCGGATCTCGAGGAAATGCTGCGCCGCGGCCAGGACCGGCTGCGCCGTTTCCTGCCCGGCGGTAATCTCGGAGGCCGCGGCTTCGCGCTGGTCGCTTTGGCGGCGGTCGCGCTCTGGGGCTTCTCGGGCTTCTTCCGCGTCGAACCGGACGAACTCGGCGTGGTGCTGCGCTTCGGCAAGGAAGTGCGCGAGGTGCAGCCGGGCCTGAACTATCACCTGCCTTACCCGATCGAGACGGTGCTCACGCCCAAGGCGCTGCGCGTCAACAAGATCGACATCGGCATGCGCCTGGTCGACGACATCCGCCGCGGCGGCACCACGACGCGCGACGTGCCGGAGGAGAGCCTGATGCTCACCGGCGACGAGAACATCGTCGACGTCGATTTCTCGGTGCTGTGGAAGGTGAAGCCGACCGGCGTCGGCGAATATCTCTTCAATATCCAGAATCCGGAAGGCACGGTGAAGGCGGTGGCGGAAAGCGCCATGCGCGAGGTCATCGGGCGTTCCGAAATCCAGCCGATCCTGACCGGCGCGCGGCAGACTACCGAGACCGCCGTGCAGGATTTGATGCAGCGCACGCTCGACCAGTACGGCGCCGGCATCCAGGTGACGCAGGTGCAGATGCAGAAGGTCGATCCGCCGTCCCAGGTGATCGACGCGTTCCGCGACGTGCAGGCGGCGCGCGCCGACCTCGAGCGCTCGGTCAACGAAGCGCAGACTTACGCAAACCGGATCGTGCCGGAAGCGCGCGGCCGCGTGGCGCAGATCACGCAGGCCGCGGAAGGCTATCGCCAGCAGACCGTGGCGGAAGCGACCGGCCAGACCTCGCGCTTCACGCAAATTTACGAGCAGTACAAGAAGGCCCCCGACGTGACCCGCGAGCGCATGTATCTGGAGACGATGGAGCGCGTGCTTGGCGGCGCCGACAAGATCATCATCGATACCGGCGCGGGCGGTCCTGGTGTCGTGCCATACCTGCCGCTCAATGAGTTGTCGAAGCCGCCGGGGCAGCGCGGCCAGCCGCAGACGACGGGAGCCCGGCCATGAGGCTTAATTTCGCCGGCGGCGTCCTCGCCGTTCTCATCGTCGCCGCTCTGATCATCGGCTATTCGTCGCTGTTCACGGTCTATCAGACCCAGCAGGCGCTGGTTGTCCGGCTCGGCAAGCCGGTACGCGTGGTCAGCGATCCCGGCCTGCATGTGAAGGCGCCGTTCATCGACACGGTGATCCCGGTCGACCGGCGCATCCTCGATCTCGAAGCGCCGCCGCAGGAGGTGATCGCCTCCGACCAGAAGCGGCTGGTGGTCGATGCCTTCGCCCGCTACCGCATCCAGGATCCGCTGCGCTTCTATCAGACGCTCGGCTCGATCAACGGCGCCAATTCGCAGCTTTCGATTCTGCTCAATTCGGCGCTGCGCCGCGTGCTCGGCGAAGTCACCTTCACCCACGTCGTGCGCGACCAGCGCGCCGACCTGATGAGCCGCATCCGCGAACTCGTCGACCACGAGGCGACGTCCTACGGCATCCAGGTGGTCGACGTGCGCATCCGCCGCGCCGATCTGCCGGAGCAGAACAGCCAGGCGGTCTATCAGCGCATGCAGACGGAGCGTCAGCGCGAGGCGGCTGAATTCCGCGCGCAAGGTTCGCAGCGCGCGCAGGAAATCCGCTCGCGTGCCGATCGCGAGGTGACGGTGCTGGTGGCCGAGGCGCAATCCAAGGCCGAGCAGATCCGCGGCGAGGGCGACGCCCAGCGTAACCAGATCTTCGCCGAAGCCTTCAACAAGGACCCGGACTTCTTCGCCTTCTACCGGACCATGCAGGCCTATGAGACCGGGCTGAAGCCGGCCGATACGCGCCTGCTGCTCAACCCGGACTCCAACTTCTTCCGGTACTTCAATAATCCGTCGGGCAAGCCGGTACCGGCTCCCGCTCTGCCGGCGCCCGCCAGCAACGGGGCGGCGCCCGCTGCTCCGGCCAAGTAAGAACGGCAGGACACGGACGCGGTCGGTATGTCGGACTTCCTGGCTGCGTTCGGACTGGTGTTCGTGATCGAAGGCCTGATCTTCGCCGCGTTTCCTGGCTCGGCGAAGAAGGCGATGATGAGCGTGTTGGAGACGCCGGAGGCGACTTTGCGCGCGGTCGGCATCGGTTCCGCGGTGGTCGGGGTGCTGGTCGTGTGGCTGGCGCGCGGCTAAGGCTGTTCTTCCGGTCGGATTTCTCAAGCGAATCGGCATTTCGGGCTCGCTGAACTGTGGCGGCCGTCCTGTGCTATTGATCCCGGAAGCCCTTGAATCGCCGTGAAGACAGGGCCACTTTCCTCAAGACCCTTTCCCTGGAGAACCGACGCCCATGGGCGCCCTTTTGACCCGCAAGACGCCGTACGGCCGTGCAGGCCTGGCGATTTTAACCGCCGCCGCAATTGCTTGGCCGGTCTTCACGGCACAGGCACAGGCACGCGGACCGGAAGCCATCTCCGACGTCGCTGAGCAGGTGATCGATTCGGTGGTCAATGTCTCGACCAAGCAGTCCGTCGACATGAGCGGCAATGCCATGCCGCAGCTGCCGCCCGGATCGCCGTTCGAGGAATTCTTCGAGGAGTTCTTCAAGAACAAGCGCGGGCAGGGTGGCGGCCAGAACGGGCAGAACGGCCAGAACGCACCGACGCCGCGGCGGGTGAATTCGCTGGGCTCCGGCTTCATCATCGATCCGTCCGGCCTGATCGTGACCAACAACCACGTCATCGCCGACGCCGATGAGGTCAACGTCATCCTCAACGACGGCACGACGATGAAGGCCACCATTGTCGGCCGCGACACCAAGACCGATCTCGCGTTGCTCAAAGTCAATTCGGACAAGCCGCTGAAGGCGGTGAAGTTCGGCGACTCGGACAAGCTGCGGCTGGGCGAATGGGTGATCGCCATCGGCAATCCGTTCAGCCTCGGCGGCACGGTGACGGCCGGCATCGTCTCGGCGCGCAACCGCGACATCAACTCCGGGCCTTACGACAATTACATTCAGACCGACGCCGCGATTAACCGCGGCAATTCGGGCGGCCCGCTGTTCAACTTGAATGGCGAAGTGATCGGCGTGAACACGGCGATCATCTCGCCGTCCGGCGGCTCGATCGGCATCGGCTTTGCCGTGCCGTCGAAGACCGTGGTGCCGGTGATCGATCAACTGCGCGAGTTCAAGGAGGTGCGGCGCGGCTGGCTGGGCGTGCGCATCCAGCAGGTGACCGACGAGATCGCCGACAGCCTCAACATCAAGCCGGCGCACGGCGCGCTGGTCGCCGGCATCGACGAGAAGGGCCCGGCCAAGCCTGCCGGCATCGAAGCGGGTGACGTGGTCGTCAAGTTCGACGGCAAGGACGTGAAGGAGATGCGCGATCTGCCGCGCATCGTCGCCGACACGCCGGTCGGCAAGGACGTGCAGGTCGTGATCATCCGCAAGGGTCAGGAAGAGACCAAGACGGTGAAACTCGGCCGGCTCGAGGATACCGACAAGCAGCAATCGGCTGCGGTCGATCCCGACTCGGGCAAGAACGGTGCGCCGGCCGACAAGAGCGTGGTGCAGAAGGCGCTCGGCCTCGACCTCGCCAATCTCAGCGCCGACCTGCGCAAGAAGCACAAGATCAAGGACAAGGTGAAGGGCGTCGTCATCACCGGCGTCGATCCCAACTCGCCGGCCGCGGAGAAGCGGCTGCAGCCCGGCATGGTGATCGCCGAAGTGCAGCAGCAGGCGGTGACCTCGCCCGCCGATTTGCAGCAGAAGCTCGACAAGCTCAAGAAGGACGGCAAGAAGTCGGTCGTCTTGCTGGTGGTCTCGCCCGACGGCGACCCGAGCTTCGTGGCGCTGAGCTTGCAGTAGCGCGCCAAGCTCGTAGTAAGTCTCTACCCACTACGACTGTCATGCCCCGCGAAAGCGGGGCATCCAGTATTTGCGAACCTTCGCGTCACCGCGAGAGCGGTGGCACCTGGATCATCCGCTTTCGCGGATGATGACAGTGTCATCTGGTCGGGCGCGAACGAAATTGCTTCACCTTTGGAGTAGCTCGCAGCAGTTGGTGCCGACACGCAGTTGATCGCGCGCGTTCATTGTCAATGAACCGAATCAGTGCGATTCTGACAGTGTCCGATAAGGCCATGCGGGAGAGTCTGACGGCGGTTCGTTTGACCGGCGTCAGCGCCGACGGAGCAACCACCCCGGAAACTCTCAGGCAAAGAGGACCGCGCGGCTGGACAATCTGGAGAGAGGCGCTTCAGCGCGCCCACCGAAGGGGACATCCGCGCCGCGTGGTGCGGGTTAAGCTCTCAGGTACCGCGACAGATGGGGATCGTTGGCCGGCTTGCCGGCCAGGTCCAACTCTGTTTGCGGGAGGCCCTTCGTGGCACATATCGCTGTTATCGGCGCCGGGATCACCGGCATCACCACGGCTTACGCACTTCTCGATCGCGGACACACCGTCACCGTGTTCGACCGGCATCGCTACGCGGCGATGGAGACGTCCTTCGCCAATGGCGGACAGCTTTCAACCAGCAATGCAGAAGTGTGGAATCATCCGTCCACGCTGGTGAAAGGCCTCAAATGGCTGTTCAAGAGCGACGCACCGCTGCTGCTGAACCTGCGGCCGAACTGGCACAAATATTCATGGCTCGCGGAGTTCGTCGCGCAGATCCCGCACTACCGCCGCAACACCATCACGACCGTGCGCCTCGCGCTCGAGGCACGCCGCGCTCTGCTGGCCTTGGCCGAGCGGGAGGGCATTGCCTTCGATCTGGAGAAGCTCGGCATTCTGCACATCTATCGCGACCCTCGGAGCTTCGCGCACGCGCGCGACGTCAACATCTTGCTCCGAAAAGGGGGACTGGAGCGCCACGCCGTGAGCCCTGAGGAGATCAAGGCGATCGAACCGGCGCTGCACGGCGACTACTACGGCGGGTTCTATACGCCGTCCGACGCAACTGGCGACATCCACAAGTTCACGCGTGGCCTTGCCGACGCTTGTCTGCGGCGCGGAGCGTGCTTCCTGCTCGACACGACGGTGGAGACGGTAGTGGCGTCCGCCGACGGCGCGCGCGTGAGCTGGCGGAGTGGCGCGGACAAAATGCGTGAGCAGAGCGTGGCCGACGCTATCGTGATTTGCGCAGGTGTGGCGAGCCGGGGCTTTGCCGCGATGCTTGGCGACCGCGTCAATGTCTATCCGGTGAAAGGCTATTCGCTCACCGTGAACCTCGACGATGCGGTGAGCCGCGATGCGGCCCCTTGGGTCAGCCTGCTCGACGACGACGCGAAGATCGTCACCAGCCGGCTTGGGCGGGATCGCTTTCGCGTCGCCGGCACCGCCGAGTTCAACGGCTTCAATCGCGACATCCGCGATGATCGTGTGCGCCCGCTCGTGGACTGGACACGCCGTTTGTTTCCCGACGTGTCGACGGCCCATGTCGTTCCATGGGCGGGCTTACGCCCGATGATGCCGAACATGCTGCCGCGCGTCGGCGCAGGGCGGACGCCGCGCGTGTTCTACAACACCGGCCATGGGCATCTCGGCTGGACGTTGTCGGCGGCGACGGCCCTCCTGGTGGCCGAGGCCGTCGATGCGGGGCTGCGGCAGACCGCGCCGTGCCGCGGGCTTCAACTGTCGACGAACGCGTCGCGGGCGTAGCGCTGCATGATGCCGGCCCGGCGATGACAAGGAATGAGCCGAGTCGTGCTGGCGTGCAGTGGCGGTAAATTCCAGGCTGTCATGCCCCGCGAAAGCGGGGCATCCAGTACCCCCAGGCGTTTCGCCTCATGGTGAGGGCGGTGATTACTGGATCATCCGCTTTCGCGGATGATGACAGCATATCAATTGGTGCGGCGTCAGCCTTCCACGAACTCTTCGCGCCGGTAGCCCTGCACATACAGGAGCGCCGTGAGATCGCCGTGGTCGATGCGCGCCGCGGCGGCTTGCGCCACCTTGGGCTTGGCGTGATAGGCGACGCCGAGGCCTGCCTCGGCGATCATGTCGAGATCGTTGGCGCCGTCGCCGATCGCCATGGTGTCCTCCGCGGCGAGGCCGCGCTCCTGGCGCAGGGCGAGTAGCGTCGCACGCTTGCCGTCGCGGCCGAAGATCGGCTCCTCGACCAGGCCCGCGAGCGTGCCGCCGTCGACGACGAGCGTGTTGGCGTGGGTCTCGTCGAAGCCGATCATGGCGGCGATGCGCTGCGTGAACAGCGTGAAGCCGCCCGACACCAGGCAGGTGAAGGCGCCGTTGGCGCGCATGGTCGCAACCAGCGTGCGGGCCCCGGGCGTGAGCGTGATGTGTTTCGCGATCACCTCGTCCACGACCTGAACGGCAAGACCCTTCAGCAACGCGACGCGCTCACGCAATGCCGGCTCGAAGGCGATCTCGCCGCGCATGGCGCGCTCGGTGATCGCCGCAACATGCGCCTTGAGCCCCGCGAAATCGGCGAGTTCGTCGATGCATTCCTGCGCGATCATGGTCGAATCCATGTCGGCGAGGAACAGCCGCTTGCGCCGGTCGGCTGTGGGCTGCACCACCACGTCGATGCCGCTGAAAAGTCCGCGCAGATGCTCGGCAGTCGCACGTTGGTCGGCGCCCGCGTCTGCGCTAAAGGGGATATCCGCGGCGGTGCCGGCGGCGAGCCAGCGCGGGTCGCCGCTATCGGGCAGGACCGAACGGGCGCGTTGGACCGCGGCGGCGTCGAGTGAGCCGGCGCGGCCGGCGATCAGAGTTGCGACGTGGGGCGTGGGTTGGGTCATTCGATGCACGGTGCCAAACAGGCGGTGCTTATTGCAGGGCCGACCGCCAGCGGCAAGTCGGCGCTGGCGCTCTCTCTGGCCGAGCGGCTCGGCGGCGTCGTCGTCAATGCCGATTCCATGCAGGTCTATCGCGACCTGCGC
>DATARB010000007.1:0-16264 GCA_036264375.1 Pseudolabrys sp. | reverse complement strand
TTGAACGTCACCATGCCGGTCGGCGTGCCCGTCGCGGGCGACACGGGCATAACCGTCGCGGTCAAAGTGACGGTCTGTCCGGTAAGGCTCGGATCGGGCGATGATGTGAGTGTCGTCGTGGTGGCTGCCTGTTGGGCAGTGGGTGTCACGGAATTGGAGGACGCGGAGGCGGTGCCGGTGCCAATGCCGTTGGTTGCCGTCACCGTGAACGTATAGGCCGTGCCGTTGGTCAGACCTGTCACGGTGATCGGCGAAGTGCTGCCGGCGGCAGTTATGCCGCCGGGCGACGATGTCACCGTATAGGCGGTAATCGTGGAACCTCCATTGGACGCCGGGGCGGTGAAGATTACCGTCGCCTGGGTGTTGCCGGCTGTCGCGGTGCCGATGGTTGGCGCGCCCGGCGGTGAAGCGTCGACGGAGAGGGTATAGGCTCGGCTACCGGTGGAGTCGGCGGAGTCGGTGGCCGTGACCGTGAAGCTAGGCGAGCCGGCGCCCGTGGGCGTGCCCGACAGCACGCCACTCGGGGCGAGAGTCAGGCCGTTGGGCAGTGAACCGCTGGTGATCGTAAATGTGTAAGATCCCGTGCCGCCGGTGGCAGTGATCGCCTGGGTGTAGGGCACGCCCGCGGTCGCCGCCGGCAGCGTGGTGGTCGAAATCGTCACGCCGCCATTGACGGTCAGCGAGAAAGTCTCCGCCGCAGTGGCGCCGTTGGCGTCGGTCACCGTGACTGTGTAGGTCGTGGCCACACTGGCGACCGTCGGCGTTCCGCCGATGGCGCCGGTTGAGGGCGACATAATCACGCCGCTCGGCAGAGCCGGCGAAACGCTGTAAGTCAGCGATCCTGTACCGCCAGACCCTGTAACTGGCGTGAAGGATGTCGCGGCGTGACCGACCGTCAGGGTGGTCGAGGCGATTGCCTGGGTCGCCGTCGGTCCCGACGGGACGACATAGGTATAGTGGTCAGTCGCGTTGGTCGCGCTGGTGCCCGCTGACGTCGTCACTGTCACATCCACGGTGCCCGTTCCGGCGGGCGCGGTCGCCGCGATCTCAGTGTCGGCCATGACTGTAAAGCTGGCGGGGGTGCTTCCAAATGCAACGGCGGTTGCGCCGGTGAAACCGATTCCTGTGATCGTCACGCTCGTTCCGCCTGTCTGTGGACCGGAGGACGGGGAGATGGCGCTCACCGTGGGCGCCCCCTGCGCGAAGGCGATTGCGGGCGCCAGCAGCCACAGAGCAACCAGACAGAACAGAAAGCCTGAAGCCGTCAACCAGGAGCGTCTCAGCGCCGATGGCGCGGACCGTTTGCCGGACGAGTCGGCTTCTCGCTCCGATCCTGAACTCGGAGCTGCTTCGAAATCCCCGCCCGCGTGCGACACTTCCAAATTCCCAGCCGCCGTCCGCCGTACAGGGTCGCCATCCTGCAGCGGAAGCGGTCTGGGCTATAGGGAAGTGCTGTCGCCGAGTAAATTGTTCCAACGTCGCGCGCGAGGCCGGCGCTGTTGAAATCCACAATGTGTGGCGCGAGAGAGACTAAGGGCACGCGCAAATTCGATTCAAACTTGCGCGCACCGCCGTTGGAACTTTTGTCCGCGCTCAGACAGTCTTGAGCATCCCGCCGTCGATGCGGATCTTCGAGCCGGTGACGTAAGAGGCGCGCGTCGAGCAGAGGAAAGTGACCATGTCCGCGAATTCCTTCGGCTCGCCGTAGCGGCCGACCGGGATGAGCGCGGCGGACGACTTCGCGACCTCCTCGGCGGTCTTGCCGGTGCGCTTGGCATTGGCCTCGTCAAGCTGCGCGACGCGGCCGGTGGCGATGCGGCCCGGCATGACCACGTTGACGGTGATGCCGTCGGCGGCGACTTCGCCGGCCAAGGTCTTCGACCAGCCGAGCACGGCCGAGCGGATGCCGTTCGACAGCGCGAGGTTGGCGATCGGCTGCTCGATGCCGGAGGAGGCGATGGTGACGATGCGTCCCCATTTCTTCTCGCGCATGGTCGGCAGCAGGCGTCCGACGATGTGGAAGAGATTGGCCGCCATCGGCTCGAACTGCTCGATCCACTGCTGGCGCGTGATGGCCGCGGCCGCGCCCGGCGGCGGACCGCCCGAGTTGGCGATGACGATGTCGGCGCCGCCGTCCTTGAGGATGGCGTCGGCGAGCGCATCGACCGATGCGATGTCGGCGAGATCAAGACGCGCGGCGGAAAAGCGGTCGCGGTCGGCAGCGGGGAGGGCGGCCCGCGCCTGCTCGATCTTGTCGACCGAGCGCGCGGCGGCAACGACCTGCGCGCCTTCGGCCGCGAGGGCCTGCGCGATGGCGCCGCCCAGTCCGCCGCTCGCGCCCATGACCAGTGCGCGCTTTCCATTCAATCCCAAGTCCATGAACTCATCTCCCGTATGTCGTGACGCCCGGGGCTCGCGCCGCCCGGCCAACCCTCTGCTCGTGGACGAAGGACTTAGCGTCCCATCGGCATGGACGCCATACCCCTGGTATCGCGCCGGCCTTGGTCCGGCTCGCCGCCGGCGGCGTTCTCAGCGAAGCGGGGTGAGCGCGGCGCTTCGGCGCAAGCGAAAGGCTTAGGTCTATCGTTCGATCTGCGCTATCGTTTGCGCTCACGACAGCAGGCAACCTTATTGTGAGACATGCGCCGCTCTCCGGCATGGCAATAGCCGTTTTTCTGGCCTGTTCGCCGGCCGCCGGTCTGGCGGAGGACTTCGGCGTGCTGCTGTCGCCGGCCGATTATGACTATCTGGCCCTGCAAGGCGTGGCGCGCGACAGCGTCGTGCTGCAAAAGATGAGTCCCAAAGAGCTCAGCCGGCTTCACAAGGTCATCAACGGCGCACGAACGGGCGACAATCCGCAGTCGAAAGCGGACGCGGTGCGGGGCGTGCTGGCGGAACTGGAAGGCAATCAGCGCTGGGAAAATGCCAATCCCGGCCGGCTTTGGGACCAGAACAAATACCCGGGTCTCGGAAAAGCGGACCGTTAAATCAGGGCTGGTATTCGCTCAGCATGAGGCTGAGCGCAGCTTTGCCGGCGCGGTTGGCCTCGGTGGCCGTTTCAAAATAGACCTCCGAACAGTCGATCGGGCTGGTTCTGCCGGCGCGGTAGATCTCCCAGCGCCACGGCTTGGGCGGGCGCGCCCGATTCTTGACGACGACGGAAAAATCGCTGTGCTCGATCATGAATCGACACTAGCTGAATTTCTCAGCGCCGTGCGAATATTGTGTGCGTATACAAGGCCGAGCGAGGCGTATTTTTAACGGTTTAGAGCGATTCCTGCGGTCAAATTCCATGAGCCATGTGCTGGCGCACATGCGGGGAATGTCCTTGGGGGGATCGTCTATGTCGCTTGATTCAGCGTCGCTTGATTCACGGTCATTTGATTCGGCGCCGCTCGATAGCGAAGCCTTGGGGCATGCCGCGCCGGCGGCCGCAGAAAGCCTTGAACAGCGCGAGGCGCGCGAAGCCTGGCGCGAATGGATCGTCACGGCGGTGGCCACGACCCTCGCGATCCTCATCGTCGCCGGCGTTGCCGTGCTGATGGGGATGGGCTGACCGTCGCTGCGCGACGCGGTCGTAAGTGGTCGGCGGCCGGCTTTCACCGGCCGCCGGTTGGCGATGTGACGTCGCGTGGCGTCAGTGGTCAAAGGGCAAATTCGGCAACGGCTGGGCATACACGCCCAATGCCGCCGCGTCGAAACGTTCGGCGCCGCCGCTCGGATTGTTCACGATGAACGGCTTGCCGATCGTGTCGGCGCGGATCATTTCAGACGAACCACCGCCATCGAGATTGAGCGCGCTGTCGCAGCCGAGCGCGAGCATCAGCGCGGCCGACTGGGCGTTGGTCGTGCCGGTCGAATAGCCGGTCACGCGGCCGTCGATGATGGCGAGATACAGAAAGCGCCCGTTCTTGGACAGGCCGACCACGGTGCGCGGATTGGGATTGGTCGGGTCGCCTTCATTCGGGCTCGAGGCGCTGACGTCCTTGCCGTTCTTCACGATGATCGCCGAGCCGGCAACGGCGGTGACGACGTTCGCGACGT
Organism: Pseudolabrys sp.; assembly: GCA_036264375.1. Taxonomy (GTDB): domain Bacteria; phylum Pseudomonadota; class Alphaproteobacteria; order Rhizobiales; family Xanthobacteraceae; genus Pseudolabrys. Next base: position 12,220 of record DATARB010000007.1, on the reverse strand, counting down.
TGATGTTCGGCCCCTGGTCGATGACCGCCTTGTTCCCGTGCATGATCGCGAGCACCGCTTCGCTCTGCGTCGGATCGGTGGTGACCGGCGACACGACCTTGCCGTTCGAGACGAGCAGACCGATGACCGTCTTCGGCTCAACGAAAGCGTCGCAGCACGGAGCAAAGAAGTTCGCATTGATCGCGATGCGCACGCCGGTGCGGATCGCGAATTGCGAAATCGTTTCCGAGGTGGTGTTGAGCGGACCGCTGTGAGAAGTGGTCAGCAGCGCAACGCCCGGGGCCTTGAGATCAACGCGCGCAATATAGGCGCGGCTGGTCGTTACCGGTCCGCCTGTTGTCGTTGGATTGGATGGAACCGTTGCAGTCTCGTAGTCAACGCCAACATAGATCGGTGAGAAGCCGCTCTGTGTGACATCAGCCGTCTGAGCTTGCGCTGCAACACTGAACAGCAGCGCCGCCGCGACGGCACTATACCTTAGCATTTCGTTTGTCTCCTTCGAGGTGATTTGCCCCCGCAAGCGACAACTACGTCTGAACGATGTGAGAAGTTATGTGAAGTTTTGGCGAACATACCGCAGGTGGTTCGCGATACACGCCGGTTGTCTTCGTTATTAAAATGAATTTCACATTGTTCGTTTCTTGTCGGCGCCGAATGCTTTGCGCGCGTCGGATTCGAATTGCCGCCGCCACATCACAACAAGGATGCCGGCGGTGGAAAGCGCAAATGGGATCGGTCCGAGAAACCATCCGAGATAGCCGAGCGCGAAGAAGAACGCGCGCTGACCGCGATTGAAATGACGTCCCGCATCGGCGCAGAGACGCGCGGCGCGATGTGCAAAGACCTGCGCCGCGGCAGTGGCGCGCTCCTCGGGCGGTGGCGCGGCGCCGACCATGATGGCGAAGTAGTTGAACAGCCGGTACGACCAGGCGAACTTGAAGAAGGCGTAGACGAAGATGACGGTCAGCCCGAGCATCTTCAGTTCCCACGATTCCGGCGTCGGCTTCGGCCCGAACGGCAAAAGTGACATCACCGGCAGGATCTGATCGGTCGAACGAAGCAGCGTGAGCGCGCCGCCGATCGCGATCAGGCTGGTGGAGGCAAAGAAGGCGGTACCGTTCTGCAGCGCCGCGGTGACCTGCGAATCGACAATGCGCACGTCGCGCGCAAGGAGGCGCTCCATCCAGGCGTCGCGGTAGCCGTTCATCAGCGCATTGAGGCTGGCGCGGCCCTTGGCGGTCCTTTCGATCACGATGGAATAGCCGATCCAGGCCACGAGGAAGAAGGCCAGCGCCAGCAGGTCGGGGGTGGTGAGGGCGGTCATGGGCTCCGAGTCGCTTTTGTGTCGCGACATGCTGCCCGTCTGTGAGCAGGGCATCAACTGGTGCTTTGCTTGACGCCACCGCTCAGAATGGCACCATCCGCGCGCTGCTCGTCATTCCCGGACGGCCCGAAGGACCGGACCCGGAATGACGTCATGCTTGCGAGGACATCCGATGCCGCAGACCATCACGACCGGATACAAAGCCCTGTGCGAGGCGGCCGAGCGCGAGATTGAGACGCTGCCAGCCGAAGAGGCGGTGACGCTTTCCGGCCGCGACGACATCGTGCTGGTCGATATCCGCGACATCCGCGAACTCCAGCGCGACGGAAAGGTGCCCGGCGCGTTCCATTGTCCGCGCGGCATGCTGGAATTCTGGATCGATCCGGCGAGCCCGTATCACAAGCCGGTCTTCGCCCAGGACAAGACCTTCGTGTTCTTCTGCGCCGGAGGCTTGCGCTCCGCGCTCGCCGCGCAGACGGCGCAGCGCATGGGGCTCAAGCCGGTCGCACACGTCAGAGGCGGTTTCGGCGCCTGGAAGAAGCTGGGCGGACCGGTGGAAGCGCCGGCGTCAACGGGCGAGAAGAAAGCGTAGTCGCATGTCCCTGACTTTGATCATCGGCAACAAGAACTATTCCTCGTGGTCGCTGCGGCCATGGATCGCCATGAAAGTGGCGGGTATTCCGTTCGAGGAGATATTGATCCCGCTTTATGAGCCGGGCAGCCGCGAGGAAATGCTGAAGTACGCGCCCACGGGCAAAGTGCCGGTGCTGATCGACGCCGACCAGCACGTCTGGGAGTCGCTCGCCATCCTCGAGCATCTCGCCGAGAGATTTCCCGCCGCCCGCCTGTGGCCTGCCGACGCGCGGGCGCGCAGCCATGCGCGCGCGGTGGCGGCCGAGATGCATGCCGGCTTCCAGGCGTTGCGCAAGGCCTGCGCCATGAACCTGTGGCTGCCGGTGAAGCCGCGGCCGCAGGCCGAGGACGTGATGGACAACGTCCGCCGCATCGACGCGCTGTGGAGCGACTGCCGCGCGCGCTTCGGCCAGACGGCCGGGAATGCGGGGCCGTTCCTGTTCGGCGGCTTCGGCGCGGCGGATGCGATGTATGCGCCGGTCGTCTCGCGGCTGCACAGCTATGGGCTGCCTGTCAGCCCCGTGGCGCGCGCCTATATGGACGCCGTGATGGGCTTGCCGGCCTGGCGTGCATGGGCCGAGGCGGCGCACAAAGAGACCTGGGTGATGCAGCACAACGAGCCCGACTGGCCATTGGTGCGCGGCGTTCCGGTCAAAGAGTCGGCGTAGAAGCGTGCTATGACCTGCGGCGCCTTGGCGCACGACCAAGGGCGTTGTGCAAAGCGGCAAGCTTTGGTGCGTCTTTGATTTTCATGACACGATGACGCTGTCTGCCGACAGTGACGCTGCGGCGTCTTGCTGCGGATGTTTTCCCGAATTTTGTCCAGATTGTGCGGAGCATCGCTACATCTTTGTCACGGCGCATAACGCCGTTGCATTGCGTTGGGGGAGACGATTCGAAACGGGGCCGTTGCGGCCCCGCTTGGGGATGCATCATGACGCCTCGGTTGATGTCACATCGTTTGCTGGCTTTCGCTGTCGCTTCGCTTGCTTTTGCTGCGCCTGCCTTTGCTGCCGATTCGAAACCTGACGTTAAAGGGCTTTATCTGCTCACGGACTATCCGGCGGTCACGGTGCAGCCCGGCACCACATCGACCGTGAGCCTGCGGCTGCGCAATTACGGCCTGGCGCCGGAGCGGCTCGCGCTCGGGATCTCCGGCGTGCCGGAAGGCTGGACCGCGACGTTGCTCGGCGGCGGCCAGCCGGTGCAGGCGGCGATGCCCTCGACCGACGACAGCGTGTCGCTCGATCTGCGGCTCGATGTGCCGAAGGACGCCAAGATCGGCACGCAGACGCTGACGGTCAGTGCGGACGGCGGCACCTCGCATGTCTCGCTGCCGGTGGCGGTGACGCTGGCCAAGGAGTTGCCGGCCAAGCTCACGCTGACGCCGCAATTGCCGGAGTTGCGCGGCTCCACGCGCTCGAGCTTCGAATATACGCTGACCATCAAGAACGACAGCGGCAAGAACGAGCTGGTCAGCCTGGCTGCCGATGCGCCGCGCAATTTCGATACCTCGTTCACCGAGGCCTATGGCACGCAGCAGCTTACCGCGATCCCGGTCGATGCCGGCAAGACCAAGGACGTGAAGCTGAAAGTGAGCCCGCCCGACACGGTCGACGCCGGGCATTATCCGGTGAGCGTACGCGTCGGCGCCGAGGATGCGCATGCGACCGCGCAAGTGGCGCTCGACATCACCGGCGAGCCGAAGCTCACTCTGGCCGGGCGTGAGGGCCTGCTGTCGGCGCGGGCGACGGCCGGGCAGCAGAGCTCGGTGCCGATCACCGTGACGAATACGGGCACCGCCCCGGCCGAGAATATCCAGCTTTCCGGCACCGCGCCGAGCGGCTGGATCGTAACCTTCGATCCCAAGATCATCGACCGCATCGCGCCGAACCAGAACAAGGAAGTGCAGGCGCTGATCACGCCTTCCGACAAGGCGATTGCCGGCGACTATGTCACCTCGCTCGATGCCTCGACGCGTGGGGAGAACGGCACCGCTCAATTCCGGGTCACGGTGACGACCTCCACGATGTGGGGTGTGGCCGGGGTCGGCATCATCGGTGCGGCGCTGCTGATCATGGTCGGCGCCGTCGCGCGCTTCGGCCGCCGGTAGCCGCGCGATGAAGGAAACGGTCATCGAGGCGAAAGGCCTCACCAAGCGCTATGACACGGCGATTGCCGTGGATGGCGTGAGCTTCAGCGTCGCCGCCGGCGAGATCTTCGGCCTGCTCGGGCCGAACGGCGCCGGCAAGACCACCACCATCCTGATGCTGCTCGGCTTGAGCGACATCAGCGCCGGCACCGCGCGTGTGTTCGGCCACGATCCCGCCCGCGAGCCGTTGGCGGTGAAGCGCCGGGTCGGCTATCTGCCCGACTCGGTCGGCTTCTACGATCACCTCACCGCGGCCGACAATCTGCATTATACAGCGCGGTTGATGGGGCTCACCCTTGCCGCGCGCAAGCAGAAGATCCCCGCCGCGCTGGCGCGCGTCGGCTTGAGCGAGGTGGCCAACAAGCGCGTCGGCACCTTCTCGCGCGGCATGCGGCAGCGGCTGGGCCTGGCGGAGATCGTGATGAAGGAGGCGCGCGTCGCCATCCTCGACGAGCCGACCAACGGGCTCGATCCGCAGGCAAGCGTGGAATTGCTCGACCTCATCCGCTCGCTCAAGTCGGCGGGCGTGAGCGTGATCATCTCCTCGCATCTGCTCGATCGCGTGCAGAGCGTGTGCGACCGCGTTGCGCTGTTCAACGCCGGCAAGATCGCGCTGATGGGCACGGTCGGTGAACTCGGCCGGCAGGTGCTCGGTGGAGGCTTCGCCGTCGAGGTCGAGGCGGAGGGCGGTGCGGACATCAAGCAACGCCTGGAGTCGTTGCCGGGCGTGCGCAATGTGGAGGAGCCTTCGCCGGGGCGCTGGCGGGTCACCTGCGACCGCGATCTGCGCGGGGAGGCGGCGGCCGAAGTGGTCGCCGCGGGCGGGCGGCTCAATCAGCTCTCGCTTGATCATCCCAGCCTCGAGACGATCTACACCCGCTACTTCCAGTCCACGCAGGAGGTGCGTCATGCGGCGTGAAGGCTCACCCTGGCAGGGCCTGGGCGTGGTGACGCTCAAGGAATTGTCCGACCACTTCACCAGCACGCGCATGCGCGTGCTGGAATGGCTGGTGGTGCTGACCGCGCTGGCCGCGGTCTATGGCGCTATCCAGCAGGTGCGCGATGTCACCGCCGAGGACCCGTTCCTGTTCCTGCGGCTCTTCACGACATCGCGTGAGCCGTTGCCATCCTTCGTGGCGTTCCTGAGTTTTCTGGTGCCGCTGATGGCGATCGGGCTCGGCTTCGATGCGGTGAACGGCGAGCATAACCGGCGTACGCTCTCGCGCATCCTGTCGCAGCCGATCTATCGCGACGCGCTGCTGTTCGGGAAGTTCATCGCGGCGCTGACGACGCTGTCGGTGAGCCTGATCGCGCTGTGGCTGCTGGTCATCGGGCTGGGGTTGATCATGCTCGGCATCCCGCCGGGCGGGGAGGAGATGGCGCGCGCCTTCGTCTTCCTGCTGGTGACCATCGCCTATGCCGGTGTGTGGCTGGCCCTCGCGATGCTGGCCTCGGTGATCTTCCGCTCGGCGGCGACCGCGGCGCTGGTGACGCTCGGCGTCTGGCTCTTCATCACGGTCATTTGGCCGGCACTCGCACCGGCCGTCGCCGAGGCCTTCGTATCGCCGGACAATCAGGCGTTGCTGGTCACCACGGCGCAGATGCTGGCGCGGCTGTCGCCCTCGACGCTGTTCGGCGAATGCGTGCTGGCATTGCTCGATCCGACCACCCGCACGCTCGGGCCTGTTTACCTGAGCCAGCTCCAGGGCGCTGTGATGGGTTCGCCTCTGCCGCTGTGGGACAGCGTGATGGTGGCCTGGCCGCAGTTCGTCGGCCTGATCGCGGCGACGATCCTGCTGTTCGTCGGCGGCTACGTGGCGTTCCAGCGGCAGGAGGTGAGGGCTTAGAGTACAGCCGTCACTTGAGGTGCGAGCGCATACCGCTCACCGCGAAGGGTGGCGGCGTGCGCTCTGCCCGTCATCCACCAATGTCGGGTTTGCCCGGCATTGGATCTAAAATTGCTCTTCGCTCGCAGCTCAGGATGACGGATTGAGGCCCACCATCCGCACCACCTCCTCGATGAACGCCCGCTGTCCCGGCAAAATCTTCTTCCGCGCCGTGGCCAGCGTGAAATAGGCGATGCGGTCGATCTCCGGAAAACTCTGCATCTTCCCCGAGCGCGGCGGCCATTCCATCTCGAATGCGTTGCTGGAGAATGCGGTGAGGTCGAAGTCGCCCTCCAGCGCAAAGGCGTGCACCAGCTTGCCGCTTTTTTGGCGCAGCGGCGTGAGCGGCGTCAGCGCGCCGTCGGCGACAAGCCCGGTCTCTTCGTTGAACTCGCGCTTGGCGCAGGCCAGCACGTCGCCCGATTCCACCGTGCCTTTCGGAATCGACCAGGCACCCTCGTCTTTGTTGCGCCAGTAGGGTCCGCCCGGATGCGCCAGCAGGAATTCCAGGCTCCGCCCGCGGCGGAAGGCAAGAATGCCGGCGCTGACCTCGGTGCGGCGAGACATGGGTCTCCTCGGCGGGCGGCTCGCGGAGCCCGAGCCGACTCGTGCCTAAGCAAAGCACGGGCCGCGCGCCGTTCCCACCCGCGAATTTGTGATGACAGGCCAGCCCTGCACGGGAACCGGGGGCAGCTTCGGGCATTTATCGGTACTCAAATGTGGCAGGGGGGACGGCATTGCGGACGGGACTTTACTGATGGTCTTTGCGAATACGTGGAGCGGGCTGCGCGATCTCACACCGAAACAGCGCAGCGCGATCCTGGCGAGCTATCTCGGCTGGACGCTCGACGCCTTCGACTTCTTCCTCCTTGTCTTTGTCCTCAAAGATATCGCTCACGACTTCGGCACCGACATCCGCTCGGTGAGCGTGGCCATCGTGCTCACGCTGGCGGCGCGGCCAGTGGGCGCGCTGCTGTTTGGGCTCGCCGCCGACCGCTTCGGCCGCCGCCCGACGCTGATGGTCAATATCGTCTGCTATTCGATGCTCGAATTCGCGTCCGGCTTTGCCCCGAGCCTGGCCGTGCTCCTGGTCCTGCGCATGCTCTACGGTGTCGCGATGGGCGGCGAGTGGGGTGTGGGCGCCTCGTTGACGATGGAGAGCATCCCGCCAAAGATGCGCGGCGTCGTCTCCGGCATTCTCCAGGCCGGTTACCCCTCGGGCTATCTGCTGGCGTCCGTCGCCTATGGCCTGCTGTTCACCAGCATCGGCTGGCGCGGCATGTTCATGCTCGGCGCGCTGCCGGCGCTGCTGGTGCTCTATGTCCGCAGCCAGGTCGATGAATCACCCGCCTTCGCCGCGCGCGAGCGAGGCGTGAACTCGCGTGGCCTGTGGACCGTGATCCGCGGCAATCTCGGCCTGTTCATTTTCTCCATCGCGCTGATGACCGCCTTCAACTTCTTCAGCCACGGCACGCAGGATCTCTATCCGACCTTCCTGGAAGTGCAGCGCCATTTGTCGCCGCATGAGGTCGGCGCCATCGCCGTCGTCTACAATATCGGCGCTATCATCGGCGGCCTCGTCTTCGGCAGTCTGTCGGAATCCATCGGCCGGCGGCGCGGCATCGTCATTGCCTCGCTGCTGGCGCTGCCGGTCATTCCGCTGTGGGCCTATGGCACGACGCCGGTGATGCTCGCCATCGGCGCCTTCCTGATGCAGGTGGCGGTGCAGGGCGCCTGGGGCATCGTGCCGGCGCATCTCAGTGAACTGTCGCCGGAGGAAGTGCGCGGCACCTTCCCGGGCTTCACCTATCAGCTCGGCAATCTGCTCGCCTCTGGCAATGCGACGCTGCAGGCGGGCCTCGCGCATGCGCATGGCGGCGACTATGCCTTCGCGCTGGCCGTGGTGGCCGGCGTGATCGCCGTCGTGGTTGCGGTGGTGGCCGGACTGGGCGTGGAAGCGCGCGGTGTCAGGTTCGCGGGAGCGGCACCCAAGCCCGTGGAGTAGGGCCGAAACGGCGTACGATCGCGGCGCGGCCTAACGGCCGCGCCGCGGAATGACGTTGCGCCTTACGCTTCCCACGGGCAGACGAGCGAATTCGTCACATGCTCGCGGTCGGGTGAGGTCAGCGCGATGCCGATGCAGTGATACGGCAATTCGTGATGCGGATTGTGGCCGCGATGGAATTTGGCGATCGGCTCGGAATAGCAGTCTCCGGCCTTGGCCTTGATCAGAATGCCTTCCTGAAAGTGCGCCTCGAAGATGCCTTGCAGCACCACGAAAAAGGCGGGCCCATTGTGCTGGTGCCAGTTGGTGAATCCGCCCGGCATGATCTCCGCATTGTAGATCTGCACCTTGGCCTGCGGATCGCGCGGCAGCGAGGCGTACATCACGTCGAAGAGCATGTTGCGCTTGAATTCTTCGCCCGGCGGCACGAGGCCTGCGAGCTTCAACTTGAGGTCTTTGTAGTTATCGAGGCTTCCATCCATATCCTATCTCCACTTCCCCGCGGTGCGTCTTAATACGCCCGGGCGCGGGGAGGGAACAAGCAAAACTGCATGGCAAAAGCCCCGCAAAAAACCCGGCACAAGGCCGGGTTTTCGCCGTCTCAAACGCGGTCGGTCCGCCAGCCGTCACTTATCGACGGCTTCCTTCACCGCGTCCTTCACGCCGCCGACGGTATTCTGCATTTTGCCGGCGGCCTTCTGCGCCTTGCCTTCCGCCTCGAGCTTGGAATCGCCGGTGGCCTTCCCGGTGACTTCCTTCACCTTGCCCTTAACTTGCTCGACGCTGCCTTGAATACGATCCTTATCCATTGCCGTTTCTCTCCTGTTGTTCGTGAAGCTGTCGTTGAGGCAACGTGTGAGCGCGCGATGATGTTCCTGCGATCGGGACAATGCGGCGTTGCGCCACCGGGAACGGAGGGGCGGAGCAACAAACGGCGAAACCCCGCATTGGAAAAATCCAACACGGGGTTTCTCGTCGCGTCACCGACGCGCCGTCACTTCTCGGTGTTAGTCGCTTATGTTCGTTTGTGTTCCGACAATGCCGATACGCAACACAACGCCTCCTTGGAGCAATTCACCGGTCACTGCTGAAGGTTATGTAGAATTAACGCGTTCGGCGAACGGCAGTTCCCGGAGATTGCGGAATTTTTGGCGTGTCGCTGCGCGAATCGAAGAGCGGCCGGGAGAAACTCCCGGCCGCTCCGCGTCACGAGATATGACTTTCTGTTACGCGTCGAGAATAGCGACGATCTCGTGCGTGCCGGGATCGACAACCACGATCTGGTCGCCGACCAGGATGTAGTTGAAGCCGCGCCATTCGGGGTAGATGGTCACGACTTCGGTCGGCAACGGATAGAAGTGCACGCTATCCGGAATACGCGTGCCGACGCGGACCGAGACGTTCAGGTGGGCTGGCTCCACCTTGTGCTGTCGGATCACAGTCGAGATCTTCGTGCGCTGCTCGGTCGAGAGCTTGGCCGAGCCCGCCGCGGAGCCCTGGCCGGTCGTGGTCGAGCGCGAGTTCTCGGTCTGCGACCTGTTCATCTGCGACGAGCCGGAACGCTCTTCGCTGCGGTTCATGCCGGCGCCGCCTTTCTCGTCGGAGCGCATTTTGGTGTTCGAATTCTTCTCGTTGCTCGACGCGCCGCTACGCTGCGTATCGGGTGATGCCTCGCCTGGCGCCTGACCCGTGGTGCCCGGGTTCTTCTCCCTATTCGACTTCATGTCCTGTGTGGCGCGGCTGCCGCCAGCTGCGCCAGGTGCGGGCTCTTGGGTCGATTGGCCGGTGGTTTCCGGTCCCTTGCGCTCGCCCGCCTTCATCGACGGTGCGACCTTCTCTGCCGGCGCCTGCTGCTGCGCGGACGGAGCCCGCTCGGGCTGCTGGGCATTCATCGACTGCGCCGATGCGGCGCCGACGCCGAGCAGCAAAGATGCAGTTACAGTCGCAAGCAATCGTGACTTCTTCATCGTGTGCCTCCTCTGGTCCTGCACATCCCAATTACATTCGTAAGCGGTGATGTGCTGCTCCATACAAACGTCGCGCGCACATAAGGGGTTCCAAATTCAATGAGGGCCGCGCGATTCGCGCGCCATTGCGTTCCCGGTTCCGCCAAGGCAACCTCCGGCAATTATGAAGGGGAGGGGCCATTGGCGATTCTGTCATCGTCAATCGACACGACGGCAAACGGCTTTCGCGGCAATGCGGAACGCATGCGGTCGCTGGTCGACGAGCTCAAGGCGCGGCGCACCGAAGCCGCCTTGGGCGGACCGCAGCGTGCGCGCGAGCGTCATGTCGGGCGCGGCAAGTTGCTGCCGCGCGACCGCGTGATGAATCTGATCGATCCGGGTACGCCTTTTCTCGAGCTGTCTCCGCTCGCCGCCAACGGCATGTACGACGGTGCCATACACGGCGCCGGGCTCATCACCGGCATCGGCCGCATCGAGGGCCGCGAGTGCATGGTGCTGTGCAACGACTCGACGATCAAAGGCGGCACCTACTATCCGATGACGGTGAAGAAGCATCTGCGCGCGCAGGAGATCGCGCGCGAGAACCGGCTGCCGTGCATTTACCTGGTCGATTCCGGGGGCGCCAATCTGCCGCACCAGACCGACGTCTTTCCCGACCGCGAGCATTTCGGCCGCATCTTCTACAATCAGGCGACCATGTCGGCCCTGCGCATTCCGCAGATCGCCGTGGTGATGGGCTCGTGCACCGCGGGCGGCGCCTATGTGCCGGCGATGTCGGACGAGACCGTCATCGTAAAGAACCAGGGCACCATCTTTCTCGGCGGTCCGCCGCTGGTGAAGGCGGCGACCGGGGAGATCGTCAGCGCCGAGGATCTGGGCGGCGCCGACGTGCATGCGCGTAAGTCCGGTGTCGCGGATCATTATGCGCAGGACGACCATCACGCGCTGAGCATCGCGCGGCGCATCGTCTCGACGCTCAACACGAAGAAGACAATCGACATCGCGCTGGCGAAGCCGCGCGAGCCGGCGCGCGACACGGCTGAGCTCGACGGGCTGGTGCCGGTCGATCTGAAGAAGCAATACGACATCCGCGAGGTGATCGCGCGGCTGGTGGACGCGTCCGAGTTCGACGAGTTCAAGGCGCTCTACGGCACAACGCTGGTGACGGGATTCGCGCATCTTCACGGCATGCCGGTCGGCATCCTCGGCAACAACGGCATTTTGTTTTCCGAGAGTGCGTTGAAGGCTGCGCATTTCATCGAGCTGTGCTGCCAGCGGCGCATCCCGCTGTTGTTCCTGCAGAACATCGTCGGCTTCATGGTCGGGCGCGAGTACGAGGCCGGCGGTATCGCCAAGGACGGCGCCAAGATGGTGACCGCGGTCGCCAACGCGCAGGTGCCGAAAATCACGGTGATCGTCGGCGGCAGCTACGGCGCCGGCAACTACGGCATGTGCGGGCGCGCTTACGGGCCACGGTTTCTGTTCACCTGGCCGAATGCGCGCATCTCGGTGATGGGCGGCGAGCAGGCGGCCTCCGTGCTCGCGACCGTCAAGCGCGACAACATCGAGGGCGGCGGCGGCAAATGGTCCGAAGTCGAGGAGGAGGAGTTCAAGCAGCCGATCCGCGAGCAGTACGAGGCGGAGGGCAATCCTTATTACGCGACCGCGCGGCTGTGGGACGACGGCATCATCGCGCCGAGCGAAACGCGCCGGGTGCTGGCGCTGGCGTTTTCCGCGGCGCTCAATGCGCCGGTGGAGGAGACAAGGTTCGGGGTGTTTAGGATGTGAGACCGCCATCGGCCGCAATCGGCCGACGGCGATTTTCCGCGAGCTAACGGATCGCTATTTTGCCGCGACGGCGGCGACGACATCCACCTCGATCATCATGCCCGGTCGCGCCAGTTGCGCGACGTTGAGAAATGTGTGCGGCGGCAACTCGATTCCCTTGAACGTTTCCTTCCGGCAGTCGGCCATCTCGGCGCGATAGCGGACGTCGGTGACGTAAGTCGTCGCCTTGACGATATCAGCGATGGTGGCGCCGTTCGCGGCCAAAGCCTTTGCGATCTTGCTCCAGGCAAAGCGGCATTGTTCGAGGAAGTTGTCCTTGTACCTGACTGAGCCGTCGTCGGGGTCTTCCGAGCCGATGCCGGCAAGGTAGATCATCTTCGCCGGGCCGGTCACGGTTGCGGCTTCCGAAAAGGCGCCGTTCGCGAACTTGCTGTAAGTGTGATTTTTCTTTTCAAACTGCTGCGC
>DATARB010000236.1:0-2170 GCA_036264375.1 Pseudolabrys sp. | reverse complement strand
GACAGTCGCCAGTGGTGCTTTCTCCTGTTCAAGCCCGGTACCGATCCGCTCAAGGCATTGGTCGGCGCATTCCTCGACACTTGGCAATTCAGCGCAACCGATCCGGAGCGGGTGAAAAACCAGAGCGGCTGGATCGAGCTGTTGCGCGACGGCAAGGCGACGTTGCCCGACCTGATCGACGCCACCGAGCGCCGTCGCAAAGAGCTCGATCAGCCCAGCCCGCCGGGCTTCTTTCTCTACATCGATCAGGGCGAGGAGCTTTATGTCCGCGCCGAGGAAAACCAGCGCCGGCGCTTCTCCGAATTGCTGGTGCAGGCGTTGCCCGACCGGCGCCTGCACGCGATGATGAGCATGCGCTCCGACTTTCTCGGCCACCTGCAAGCCGACGAGGCGCTGTTCAATGCGCGCCAGCAGATCGACGTGCCGCCGTTGCGCGAAGACGCGCTGCGCGAGATCGTCGGCCGGCCGGCGAAACTGCTGGGGGCGCGGTTCGAGAGCGAAGGGCTCGTCGACATCATCACGCGGCGCACCGCGGAGGATTCGATCAGGGACGTGGGCGCGCTGCCGCTGTTGTCCTACACGCTCGACGACATGTGGACGCAGATGGTGCACCAGGGCGACGGCACGCTACGGCTGCCGGCGCAAAGCTTCGAGCTTGGTGGCGTACTGGTCGACCGTGCCGACAAGTTTCTGGCTTCGCATCCCGGCGCCGAGCCGGTGCTGCGGCGCGTGCTGACTCTGCGGCTTGCCGACGTGCGTAACGACGGCGAACCGACGCGGCGCCGGGCCGCCCGTGGCGAATTTTCGCTCGACGAGTGGCGGCTGGTTTCGGAGCTGGCGGATTACCCCAACCGGCTGCTTGTCACCGTGACCACCGAGACCGGCGAAGTCTATGCCGAAGTGGCGCACGAGGCGATCTTCCGGCGTTGGGGCAAGCTGCGCGAATGGATCGCCGCCGAGCGCGAATTTCTGGCGTGGCGAAGCGGCCTGGAAGCGGCACGCCGGTCCTGGCAGGGCGCGCCGGCCGCTTCCAAGGCCGATGCGCTGCTCATGGGACTGGCATTGACCCAGGCGCAAAGCTGGCTGGCGAAGCGCGCCGAGGATTTGCTCACGTCCGACCGGGAATTCATCGGCCAGAGCATCGAGCGCGAGAGAAAGGCGCGCGGCCGAACCCGCCGCGCACGGGCGTTCGTTTATGCTCTACTGGTCGGAATGATCGTGGGCCTCGTTGGCTGGATCAATCAGGCATTCATCAAGGAACTGTGGCGCGACTACACCGTGGTCCGTCCGTTCGTGCGGGCCAGGGTTCTGCCCTACGTGCTGACCGAGGCGGCCGAACGCGCGCTTAAAGCCGGAGATACGTTCAGGGAATGCGTGGTCGAACCGGGCAAGGACTATTGCCCGGAGATGATCGTGGTCCCGGCCGGGTCGTTCACGATGGGCTCGCCGCCGACCGAGCAGGGACGCTTCGACAACGAAGGCCCGCAGCACAAGGTCACAATCGCCAAATCGTTTGCCGTAGCGAAGTTCGAGCTGACATTCGACGAATGGGATACCTGTGTCGCCGCCGGCGACTGTCCTGCCGGCATCTCCGATAGCGGCTTTGGCCGCGGCCAGCAGCCCGTGATCAATGTCACGTGGGATGACGCGCGGCGCTACGTGGCCTGGCTGTCCAAGACGACGGGCAAGACCTATCGGCTCCTCACCGAGGCCGAGTACGAATATGCGGCCCGGGCGGGAACGCAAACGGCGTATCCCTGGGGCGACGAGATCGGCAAAGGCAACGCCGACTGCACCGGCTGCGGCAGCCAGTGGGATAACAGTGAACCGGCGCCGGTCAGTTCGTTCGCCGCCAACGGATTCGGCTTCTTCGGCGTCGTCGGCAGTATCTGGGAATGGGTGGACGATTGCGTCCACGGCAATTATAGCGGCGCGCCGACGGATGGCACGGTGTGGAACGAAGGCGGCAATTGCAACAACCGTATCGTCCGCGGCGGTAACTGGAAGCTCTCGCCGGCCAACGTCCGCTCCGCCACGCGCAACTGGTACTCCGCCGACGGCCGTGACAGCGGTCTCGGCTTCCGGATCGGCCGGACGCTTGCTACACCTTGAGGCCTTGCCTCCTCTTTGCCTTTCAGGGCGAAGCTTTAGCGCATAATCTTGAAGGAGC
>DATARB010000198.1:0-5722 GCA_036264375.1 Pseudolabrys sp. | reverse complement strand
TTGCGGGATTTGGTCTGGAGGACCTCGAAGCCTTCGAACTTCGGATGTTCCAGATAGAGCGGTCCGGTCGTTTCGTTCCCGGCGCGCGCATGGGCCGCACGGAATGAGTCCGACTTTGTCCAGGCCTCGAAGGCGGCCTTGCTCTGCCACACCGAATGCGACGCATAGAGCGTGTGGTCGTCCGTCTCTGGTCCCTTGAGCAAATGGAATTCGATAAAGCCGGGCACTTGGTCGAGATAGGACTCGCGCAAGAGCCAGACCTTCTCGAAGACTTCTTCCGACGTCTTCTTCACTTTGAAGCGATTCATGGCGATGAACATTGATCGGCTCCCTAGGCTGTTCGGACTGGCTTGCAGTTTCTTCGGTCATTCGTGCGATATTTGTGAGGCACGGCCATAGAACGCGGATCACGTGTGTTTGTGCGCTTTTTGAGCGCCAGCCGGGGGCCTTATGGAGGTCTGCTGCGGCGGAACCTGATATAACGCGAGGCATGAATCAGGCCCCTATCGAGTTCGGTCTCGACACGTTCGGCGACGTCACCAACGGTCCCGACGGCAAGCCGCTGCATGCAGCGCAAGTGATCCGCAACCTGGTCGACCAGGCGGTCCTCGCCGATGAGGTTGGCGTCGATGTCATCGGCGTGGGCGAGCATCACCGCGCCGACTTCGCCGTGTCCTCGCCGGAAATGGTCCTTTCGACGATCGCCGGCCGCACCAAGCGTATCCGCCTGGGCTCAGCCGTGACGGTGCTGTCGTCCGACGATCCGATCCGCGTCTACCAGCGTTTCGCGACCTTGGACGCGCTGTCGAACGGACGCGCCGAGGTTATCCTCGGCCGTGGTTCCTTCGTTGAATCGTTTCCGCTTTTCGGTCTCGACCTCAACCAGTACGAGGAGTTGTTCAACGACAAGCTCGATCTTTATGCCGCGGTGCTGACCGAGCAGCCGGTCACCTGGCAGGGCAAGACGCGGCCACCGCTGAAAAACCAGAGCGTCTACCCGAAGACCGAATCAGGCCGCCTGACGACTTGGATCGGCGTCGGCGGCACGCCGCAGTCGGTCGTGCGGGCGGCGCACTACGGTATGCCAATGATGCTGGCCATCATCGGCGGCGACCCCAAGCGGTTCGTGCCCTTCGCCGATCTTTTTCGCAAAGCGCTCAAGGAGATGGGCAAGCCGCCGCTGCCGGTCGGCGTGCACTCGCACGGCTTTGTCGGCGAGACCGACGCACAGGCGAAGGAAGACCTCTGGCCGGACTACAAGCGCATGCGCGACAAGATCGGCAGCGAGCGCGGCTGGCCGCCGATGAGCCGGGCTGAGTTCGATCGCGAGATTGAGCACGGTTCGCTCTACGTCGGTGCGCCGGAGACGGTCGCCCGTAAGATCGCGGCGACGGTCAAGGCGCTCGGCGCCGCCCGTTTCGGCATGAAATACAGCGCCGGGCCGCTGTCGCATGAGAAGATGATGCGCAGCATCGCGCTTTATGGCCGCAAGGTCGTGCCACTGGTGCGGGAGATGGCCGGCTAGGCGTCGTCTTGGGATCCGTCGGTGGTGGGTAGCATCACGCCGCGGAATCGTCGTAATTCGGCAACATTGTTGTATAAAGGCATCAGTGCCGGGGAGGGCGGGGTCCTTCCGGGCGCGTGTTTGTTGAGTGTCTTACTTCCACACGCCTTCCGTCCACATGCCTGCGCCGGGGAAAAATGAGCGTCGAACAGGCTGCAGCCTCCGATCCTGCGCTCGCCAATCCGCCGGCACGGCGGGGGGAGACCCGCATCCTCGGACCGGTCGCGGTCGGGCTGGCGCTGCTGTCGGCCTTCATCACCTTCATCGTTCTCGCCGACCTCACGCCGATCGTGCCGACCCATTACGTGGTCGTGACGCTCCTGCTGGCGAACGCGGTCACAGTGCTGCTGCTGCTGGGCGTCATCGTCCGCGAGGTTTGGCAGGTCGTGCAGGCGCGGCGCACGGGGCGGGCCGCCGCCCGCCTGCATGTGCGCATCGTCGGGCTGTTCTCGATCATCGCCGCGGCGCCGGCGATCCTGGTGGCGATCGTGGCGAGCGTCACGCTCGACCGCGGGCTCGACCGGCTGTTCTCCACGCGGACGCGCTCGGCGATCGAGAACTCGCTGATCGTGGCGGAGGCCTATCTGCGCGATCACGCGCAAATCGTGCGCTCCGACATCATGGTGATGGCGTTCGACCTCGCGCGCACCAAGCCGCTGTTCGATAGCGAGCCCGACAAGCTGCCGCAGTTCCTGACCTTCCAGGCCTCGGTGCGCGGGCTGGCCGCCGCGATCATCGTCGACAAGAATCTCAATGTCGTTGCGCGCGCCGACCTCAAGATCAACCAGACGTTCGCGTTGCCGCCGAAGGATGCGCTCCAGTACATCAAGACCTCCGAGCCGCAGATCGTCCTTTTGCCTGACACCAACTACGTGGCGGCCATCGTCAAACTGGACAAATTCGACGACGACTATCTCTACGTGACCCGGCTGCTCGATCCGCGCGTGGTGCCGCAGTTGCAGGCGACGCGGGCGAGCGTGACCGAATATGCTGCGCTGGAGTCGCGCCGCATCGGCGTCCAGGTCGCCTTCGCGCTGATGTACACGGTGATCGCGCTGATCGTGCTGCTATCGGCGGTGTGGATCGGGCTGAACTTCGCCAACCGCCTGGTCGCGCCGATCAGGCGCCTCATCGGCGCCGCCAACGCGGTTTCCACCGGCAACCTCTATGTGCGTGTGCCGGTGCGCCCGTCCGAAGGCGACCTCGGCCAACTCGGCGAGACCTTCAACCGGATGACGCAGGAATTGCGCACGCAACGCGACGACATCATGCGCGCGCGCGATCTCATCGACAGCCGCCGCCGCTTCACCGAAGCCGTGCTGGCCGGCGCCAGCGCCGGCGTCATCGGCGTGGACGGGGAGGGCAATGTCAGCATCCTCAACCGCTCGGCGGAGAAGCTCATCGCCCGGACCGAGGCCAATGCGCTGGGCAAGCCCCTGACCGAAGTGTTGCCCGAGCTCGCCGACATCATGGCGGCGGCCCAATCGGGCGCCCGCACCCAGGATCAGGTCACGATCAGCCGCAATGGCCGCGAGCGCAATCTCTCGGTGCGGGTGACCAGCGAGCAGTCGTCCGAGTCCGATCACGGCTATGTGGTGACGCTGGACGACATCACCGCGTTGGTGGCGGCGCAGCGCACCTCGGCCTGGGCCGACGTCGCGCGCCGCATCGCGCACGAGATCAAGAATCCGCTGACGCCCATCCAACTGTCGGCCGAGCGGCTGCGCCGCAAATACGGAAAGATGATCGTCGAGGACCGCGGCGTGTTCGAGCAATGTACCGACACGATCGTGCGCCAGGTCGACGACATCCGCCGCATGGTCGACGAGTTCTCGCGCTTCGCCCGCATGCCGAAGCCGGTCATCGCCGCCGAGGACCTCGCCGATACCGTGCGTGAGGCCGTGTTCCTGATGCGCGTCGGCCATGCCGATATCGACATCGAAGCCGATCTCGCCGAGGACTCGATCCCGGCGCGTTTCGACCGCCGCCTGATCTCGCAGGCGCTGACTAACATCATCAAGAACGCCACGGAAGCGATCGCCGCGGTGCCGGCGGCCGAACTCGGCAAGGGCACGGTCCACGTCTTCGCCGGCCGCGACGGCGAAAACGTCTACATCGACATCGTCGACAACGGCATCGGCCTGCCGAAAGAAAACCGCAGCCGGCTGCTCGAGCCTTACGTCACGACGCGCGAGAAGGGCACCGGCCTTGGTCTCGCCATCGTCGGGCGCATTGTCGAGGAGCATGGCGGCGTCATCGAATTGCGTGATGCGGCCGAGAAATTCCCGGCCCAGCGCGGCGCCTGGATGCGCTTGCAATTTCCCGCCGCCGGCAAGGTGGAAACGTCCGAGCCAGAACGACAGAAGACCGTGAATGAGTGACCGCATGTCCGCTGAAATCCTGATCGTCGACGACGAAGCCGATATCCGCGATCTCGTGGCCGGCATCCTGGAGGATGAAGGCTACGCAACGCGCACGGCCCGCAATAGTGATGATGCGCTGGCGGCCGTCGTCGCGCGCCGGCCGAACCTCGTGTTTCTCGACATTTGGCTGCAAGGCAGCAAGCTTGACGGCTTGCAACTGCTCGAGGCGATCAAGCAGGAGCACCCCGAACTGCCGGTGGTGATGATCTCCGGCCACGGCAATATCGAGACCGCCGTCGCCGCCATCAAATACGGGGCCTACGATTTCATCGAGAAGCCGTTCAAGGCTGACCGGCTGGTGCTGGTTGCGGAGCGCGCGCTGGAAACCTCGCGGCTCAAGCGCGAGGTGAAGCAGCTCAAGCAGCTCGCACCGGCGCAATCGACGCTGGTCGGGCGTTCGGCGTCGATGGCGCAGCTGCGCCAGGCGATCGAGCGCGTTGCGCCGACCAACAGCCGCGTGCTCATCGTCGGCCCCTCCGGCGCAGGCAAGGAGCTGGCCGCGCGCACGATCCATTCATCGTCGGGGCGGGCGAACGGGCCCTTCATCGTCATCAACGCCGCCGCGATCACGCCGGAGCGCATGGAGATCGAGCTGTTCGGCGTCGATCATTCCAACGGCACGGACGGGCGCAAGCCGGGTGCGCTGGAGGAGGCGCATAGCGGCACGCTGTTCGTCGACGACATCGCCGATCTGCCGCGCGAGACCCAGAACAAGATCCTGCGCGTGCTGGTCGATCAGACGTTCCAGCGCGTCGGCGGCAGCAACAAGATCGCGGTCGATGTGCGCATTGTTTCGTCGACCTCGCGCAACCTCGAGACGCTGATCGCGGAGGGGAAATTCCGCGAGGACCTCTATCATCGTCTCTCGGTGGTGCCGGTGCGCGTGCCGGCGCTCGCCGAGCGGCGCGAGGATATTCCCGAACTGGTCGACTACTTCATGGACCAGATTTCGCTGGCGACCGGCCTGCCGAAACGGCGCATCGGCGACGATGCCATGGCGGTTCTGCAATCGCACAACTGGCCCGGCAACGTGCGCCAGCTGCGCAACAATATCGAACGGCTGATGATCCTCGCCGGTGGCGATCCGGATGCCGTGCTCAATGCCAGCATGCTGCCGCCGGATGTCGGCTCGATGGTGCCGACGATGCCGAATGGAAACGGCGGCGAACATCTGATGGGCTTGCCGCTGCGCGATGCGCGCGAGGTTTTCGAGCGCGAATATCTGGTGGCGCAAATCAGCCGCTTCGGCGGCAACATCTCGCGCACGGCGGAGTTCGTCGGCATGGAGCGCTCAGCGCTGCATCGCAAGCTTAAGGCCTTGGGAATTGGTTAGTGTCGTTTTCGCCTTTTAACCCGTCATTCCGGGACGCCGCGTTGGCGGCGGGCCCGGAATCCATACTCCGCAGCGCCGGGATTATGGATTCCGCGCTCGCGAGCTTCGCTCGCGCCCCGGAATGACAGAAGGAAATCCATGTCGCGCATTGCCTATGTGAACGGCCGCTACGGGCCGCGCAGCGAAGCCGGAGTGTCCATCGAGGATCGCGGCTATCAGTTCGCCGACGGCGTCTATGAAGTCTGCGAGGTTAGGGCCGGCCGCCTCATCGACGAGCGCCGGCACATGGCGCGCCTCGAGCGTTCCTTGAACGAACTGCGCATCGCACGGCCGATGTCGCCGGCGGCGTTGTCCGCCGTGCTGCACGAGACCGTGCGCCGTAACCGCGTGCGCGATGGCATC
>DATARB010000219.1:0-11936 GCA_036264375.1 Pseudolabrys sp. | reverse complement strand
GTCATGGCCGGGCCTGTCCCGGCCATCCGCGTCTTTCTTCTTGCAAGCAAGACGTGGATGCCCGGCCCAAGGCTTGTGCTCGGGCCGGCCAGAGGCCGGACCCGAGTGCCGGGCATGACGGCGGCAATCCCGGCGGCAATTTCGCGACCTAATTTCAACGGTGAACCGTGCTGCTGACCGCCTTCGCGATTCTGACCGACGGCCTCGTCTACGCGGCCTATCTGTTCATCGTCGCCATCGGGCTGACGCTGATCTTCGGCGTCATGAAGATCCTCAACGTCACGCACGGTTCGTTCTACGCCTTCGGCGCCTATGGCGCGGCGACCGCTGTCGGCATCTACACAGCCGGCGACTGGCCGGCCGCGCTCGGCTTCCTGTTCATGATCGTGCTCGGCATGGCCATCGGCATGGTGATGGGCATCATCCTCGAGCGCGGCATCCTGCGGCTGGTCTATGGCCGCGATGAGGTCGTGGTCGTCCTCGTCACATACGCGGTGTTCCTCATCCTCGAGGACGTGATCGTGCTGATCTGGGGGTCGCAATCCTATGCCGCCTATCAGCCGATGGTGGCGGCCGGCAACACCGAGGTCGGCGACCTGGTGCTGTCCAACTACGACATGATCCTGGTGGCGATCGCGGCCGGTCTCGCCGGCCTCGCCTGGTGGGCGCTGAAATTCACCCGCTACGGAAAGCTGCTGACGACCGTGATTTACGACCGCGAGACGGCGGCGGCCTTCGGTATCAACGTCACGCTGGTCTACACCGTGACCTTCGTCATCGGCGCCATGCTCGGCGCGCTCGGCGGCGCGGTGATGGCGCCGAAGATCGCCGTCACGCTCGGTATCGGCGTCGAGGTGATCGTGCTCGCCTTTGCGGTGGTCGCCATCGGCGGCATGGGCTCGATCGAAGGCGCGTTGATCGGCGCGCTGATCGTCGGCATCTGCCGCGCCGCCGCCGTGCATCTGGTGCCGCAGATCGAGCTCTTCGTCATCTACGGCGTGATGGCGCTGGTGCTGGTGGTGAGGCCTTACGGCCTGTTCGTGCGCGCGCAGCCGAGGAAGATCTGACATGGCCGCACGCACGCATCTCGTCGGAGCTTTGCTGTTCCTCCTCGCGGCGGCGGCGGGTCCGGTGCTGCCGGACTGGGTTGCTTCGCTCGCGACGATTGCCTTCGCCAATGCGCTGGTGGTGCTCGGCCTCGTCGTCCTGTGGCGCGCCGGCCTCGTCTCGTTCGGGCAGGCGCTCTATTACTGCATCGGCGCTTACATCGTGGCGCTGATCGGCCGCTGGACCGGGTTTTCCGACGCCTTTGCGCTGGTGCTGCTCGGCGGCATCGGCGCGGGGCTGGTGGCGGCGCTGGTCGGCGTGCTGCTCGCGCGCTATCGCGAGATCTTCTTCGCCATGCTGTCGCTGGCGCTGTCGATGATCCTCTACGGCGTGCTGGTGAAGACGGAGTCGCTCGGCTCGACCGATGGCTTCAGCGTCGCCACGCCGACCTTCCTCGGCTTCGCGCCGCACGGGCGAACGCTCGGCCTGGCGCTCTATTGGCTGACGCTGTTAGTCGGCGCGATCAGTGCCTTGCTCATCGGCGCATACTTTCGCTCGGTCGCCGGCAGCCTCGCCGCGCCGATCCGCGACAACGAGATCCGCGTCGAGTTCCTCGGCGTCTCCGTCACCGGCATCATCCACACCAAGGTGATCATCGCCGGCGTGCTCGGCGGCCTTGGCGGCGCGCTCGCCGCGCTCACCATCGGCCATGTCGATCCAAACATGGCCTATTGGACGACCTCCGGTGGCTTCGTCTTCGTGACGATCCTCGCCGGCGCCGGTTCGGTCGCGGCTGCCTTTGTCGGCTCGCTGGCCTTCGAGGCCCTGCGCTCCTTTGCCGTCGATGTGATGCCGGGCCTCTGGCAGATGACGCTCGGCGCGGCGCTCCTGCTGACCATCCTGTTCCTGCCCGACGGGCTCGGCTCGCTGGTGAAGCGCTTCAGGCGCCGCGTGGAGGCGAAGCCGTGAGCGACATTCTCGCCGTCCGCGATCTGGAGAAGACGTTCGGCTCGCTGGTCGCCGCCCGCGACATCACCGTCAGCGTGCCGGCCGAGCAGACCGTCGGCGTCATTGGCGCCAACGGCGCGGGCAAGACCACCTTCATCAACATGATCACCGGTCATCTCACGCCGACCAAAGGCACCATTTTGTTCGAGGGTGAGGACATCACCGGGAAGCCGTCGCGCGAGATCACGCGGCTCGGCATCTCGCGCTCGTTCCAGGTAGCGCAGATTTTCCCCTCGCTCAGCGTGTTCGACAATATGTGCATGGCCGCGGCCATCGCCCGCCGCAAAGGCGGCCTGTTTGGCAGCGTCACGACGCCGCTGCATTCGGCGGACTCGATCGCCGAGGCGGAAGCGACCATCGACCTGTTCCAGATCGCGCGCTATCGCGACACGCCGGCCAGCACGCTGCCGCAGGGCGTGCGCAAGCTTCTCGACATCGGCATGGCGGTGGTCGGCTGGCCGCGGCTGTTGCTGCTCGACGAGCCGACCAGCGGCATCTCGATCGAAGAGAAGTTCGATTTGATGCAGGTGGTGATGTCGGCGCTCAAGACGCGCCGGATCACGGTCTTGTTCGTCGAGCACGACATGGAGATCGTCGGCCGCTTCGCCGATCGCGTGCTTGCCTTCTACGACGGCACCGTCATCGCCGACGGCACGCCGCGCGACACGCTGGATAATCCGCGCGTGCAGGAACTCATCAGCGGCGTACGCGTCAAGCCCGGCCCTCTGGCGGGAGCCGCGCATGCTTAGGATCGAAAACCTCAACGTCTCGATCGGGCCGATCCCGATCATCCGCGGCGCCTCGCTGTTCATGACCGAAGGTCAGATGTGCGGCCTCATCGGCCGCAACGGCGCCGGCAAAACAACGCTCTTGCGGGCGGTGATGGGCGCGCTGCCGGCGGCCGCCGGAAAAGTGACCCTCGGTCATGTCGACCTGCTGACGCTGCCGGCGCACCGCCGCGCAGGCTTCGGCATCGGCTACATGCCGGAGGACCGCCGCCTGGTGCCGGAGTTCACCGTCGAGGAGAACATCCGCCTGCCGACCTGGACGACAAAGGCCGACGGCGTCGAGACCCGGCTGGAATGGATATTCTCCATCATGCCGGAGGTCGCGCGCTTCCGCAGCCGCCGCGCGCTGGAACTCTCCGGCGGCCAGCAGAAGATGGTCGCGCTCGCACGCGCGCTGATGGCCGGCACGCGCGTCCTGCTGCTCGACGAGCCGTTCGAGGGGCTAGCCCCCGCTCTCGCGCGCCGCCTCGGCGAGGTGCTCGCCAATCTCAAGAGCGAGGGCATATCGGTGCTGATCGCCGAGTCGAACGAGGTGCACGTGCTCGACCTGCTCGCGCGCGCCTATTTCATCGAGCGCGGCAGCGTGAGCGACAAGCGCGGGTGAAGACACAACAGGCCCGCTTATCCCTCCCCTGAAAGGGGAGGGCGGCGAGCCAACGGGTCCGCGCGAAGCGCGGCCCGATGACAGGCTCCGCGAGCCGGGTGGGGTCACTTCGAAATTGAAATCAGCCCCCACCCGCCGCCTTTCGGCGGCACCCTCCCCCGCAAGCGGGGGAGGGATAAGGAAGCCCACTTGCACAAAACCTGCCGTTCCCGTTCTCTTGGCCGCGAAATTGCATGCTTCCGGCCGAACGAGGACCTAAGCCCATGCCCGCTGCCGATACGCTCGACGACTACATCACCGCCGCGGCCTCGGCGCTCGCGCTGCCGGTCGCGCCTGAGTGGCGGCCGGCGGTGAAGGCCAACCTCGCGGTGACGCTCAAGCACGGCGTGCTGGTTGCCGAGTTCGCGCTGCCGGACGAGGCCGAGCCCGCGCCCGTGTTCGAGGCGTGACGCGCGCATGAGCAAGGACCTTGCATGGGCCTCCGCGGCCGAGATCGCGCAGGCCGTCACCTCCGGCGCGGCGAGCGCAACGCGCGTGGTCGATGACGCGCTCGCGCGCATCGCCAAACTCAATCCCACGCTCAACGCCTTCACTGCCGTGACCGCCGAGCGCGCACGCGCGAAAGCGCAAGCGATCGACACGATGCGCGACAAATCGCAACTGCCGCTCGCCGGCGTGCCTTTCGCGGTGAAGAACCTGTTCGACGTGGAGGGGCTTTCAACCGTCGCCGGCTCTAAGATCAACCGCGCGCGCCCGAAGGCCGCGCGCGACGCAACGCTGATCGAGCGCCTGGAGGCGGCCGGCGCGGTGCTGGTCGGCGCGCTCAACATGGGCGAATACGCTTACGACTTCACCGGCGAGAACGTGCACGACGGCCCGTCACGCAATCCGCACGACATCACGCGCATGACCGGCGGCTCGTCCGGCGGGTCGGGCGGGGCGGTGGCCGGCGGCCTGGTACCAATCGCGCTCGGCTCCGACACCAACGGTTCCATCCGTGTGCCGTCGTCGTTCTGCGGCATCTTCGGCCTCAAGCCGACCTATGGCCGCTTGTCGCGCACGCGCAGCTTTCCCTTCGTGTCGAGCCTCGATCATCTCGGCCCGTTCGGACGCACGGCGCGCGATCTCGCGCTCGCCTATGACGCGATGCAGGGCCCCGACGCCGACGATCCGGCCAGCGCGCAGCGCGCGGTCGAACAGACGGCGCCGCTCCTGGCGCGCGGCCTGGGCGACCTGCGCATCGCGGTCGCCGGCGGCTATTTCCGCAAGGCCGCCAGCGACGAAGCGCGCGAAGCGGTGGCGCGAGTCGTCAAGGCGACGAATGCGCGCGACGAGATTGAACTGCCGGAAGTGCAGCGCGCGCGCTCCGCGGCGTATGTGATCAGCGCCACCGAAGGCGCGGCGCTGCATCTTGACAGACTGCGCCATCAGGCCAACGACTTCGATCCCGCCGTGCGCGACCGGCTTATCGCAGGTGCTATGGTGCCGGCCGCGCTAGTGATGAAGGCGCAGGTGTTCCGCCGCTGGTATCGCGAGCGCGTGCTCAAACTGTTTGCGCAATACGACGCGATCATCGCGCCGGCCACGCCCTGCACCGCGCCGAAGCTCGGCCAGCAGACCTTCATGCTCGACGGCGTGGAATTTCCGCTGCGCCCGAATGTCGGCATCTACACGCAGCCGATCTCCTTCATCGGCCTGCCGGTGGTGGCCGCGCCAATGCCGTTGTCGCCGCTGCCGATCGCGGTGCAGATCATCGCCGCGCCCTGGCGCGAGGATATCGCCTTGCGCATCGCGCATGCGCTGGAGCAAATGGGCGTCGCCGCCGCGCCGCGGCCCGCATTGTAATTTTCAAGGAGATAAAAGATGGACATCGACCTGCCGGAGGTCGTCGCCGAGGTGAAGGCCGCGTTCGACGCGTACGAGAAGGCCCTGGTGACGAACGACGTCGAGACGCTCGACAAAATCTTCCGCGACGATCCGCGCACCGTCCGCTACGGCGCCAATGAAAATCTCTACGGCTATGCCGAGATCGCCGCCTTCCGCGCCGCCCGCTCGCCGGTGGCGACCAACCGCACCATCTCGCGCACGGTGATCACCACCTATGGCCGCGACTTCGCGGTAGCCTCGACGCTCTATGAGCGCCCCTCGGCGCCGGGCCGCATCGGCCGCCAGATGCAGACCTGGGTGAAGTTCCAGGAGGGCTGGCGCGTCGTCGCCGCGCATGTGAGTTTGATGGAAGAGAAGAAGAAGTGAGGCGTGTGCCCCGGACGCGGCGCAGCACGTAGCGAGAGCGAAGTGGTGCGCCGCAGATCCGGGGCCCCGCTTCCCCGACTATCCTATTAAATTACCGGGGTCCCAGCGCACCACGAAGGTGTGCTGCGCTGCGCCCGGGACACGCGCGCCAACTACAACGCCGCCACCGCCTGCACCTCGACCAGCGCCGGCTCGAGCACCAGCCGGTCGATCATCAGAAGCGTATTCGGCGGATAGGCGCCGTTGGCAAACATGTTCGGAAACTCGCGCTTCCGGAATGTCATGAACTTCGGGATGTCCTGCGAGTGCACGAGATAGGTCGTGAACTGCACGATGTTGCCCCAGCCGGCGCCGGCCGAGGCCAGCGCCGCTTCGATGTTGACGAAGGTCTGCACGCACTGGGCATCGAAGTCGTCATCGCCGACGATCTTGCCGTCTTTGTCGACGCCAAGCTGGCCGGCGATGAACAGGAATTCCGAGGCCTTCACCCGCGTCATGTGCGAGTACTGGCCGAGCGGCTTGCCCAGCGCGTCGGGATTGAGAATTTTGATGTCGGGCATCAACTTCTCCTTTAGGACGGAAGCAGCTGCTGCGCTCATTTCCGCGCAAGCGGGAATCCAGGGCCCACATTGCACCGTCAGCCATATTGCGCTGGATCCCCGTTTTCGCGGGGACGAGCGGTTATGTCCCAGCAAGCGGCAAGCGCCCTAGCAGACTACTAGGGCGCATGACGTTACTGCACGCTCACGCCGCTGGCCTTGATCGGGGCAGCCCACTTCTCGATTTCGCTCTTTACGAATCCATCGAGATATTCGGGGCTGCGGCGATCCGGCGCGACGACCATGGCGCCGATGCCTTGCAGCCGCTCCTTGGTCGCCGGATTGTCCATCGCCTTGACGGCCGCGTCATGCAGCTTCTTGACGACGTCCGCCGGCGCGCCCTTCGGCAGGAAGAGTGCGTTCCAGGTATAGGCTTCGACGTTGAGCCCCTGCTCGATGGCGGTCGGCAGGTTCGGCAGCACCGGTGAGCGGTCCTTGGTCATGATCGCCAGCGCCTTCACGGTCTTGCCGTCGATCTGCGGCTTGGCGGTCGAGATGATCTCGCAGAGGTAGTCGATGCGGCCGCCCACGAGGTCCTGCATCGCCGGACCCGTCCCTTTGTAAGGCACGTGGGTGATGTCGACGCCCATCGCGGTGTTGAGCACGACGCAGCCGAGATGCGTGGCCGAGCCGGCGCCGGCCGAACCGAACTGCATCTTGCCCGCATTCGCCTTGGCGTAAGCGACGAACTCCTGAAGGTTGTTCACCGGCAGGTCCTTGCGCACCAGCAGCGCGATCGGCACGTCGGCAACCAACGCGACCGACGTGAAGTCGGTCACCGCGTTGTAGAGCGGCTTCTTGTACAGGGTCTGGCCCTGCGCCTGCGTGCCGACGGTGCCGAGCAGGATCGTGTAACCGTCGGGCTTGGAGTCGGCCACGCGCTTGCCGCCGGTCATGCCGCCGGCGCCGCCGATGTTCTCCACGATGATGGTCTGCCCCAAAGCTTCGCCCATGCCCTGCGCCATGATGCGGCCGAGCACGTCGGTCGGTCCGCCGGCGGCGAAGGGGATGATCATGGTGATCGTCCGGTTGGGGAAGTCATCCGCCCGCGCCATGCCGGTGAGCGCCAGCGTGGCGGCGAGCGCAGCCGCGAAAATCGATTTTTTCATAGAAGTCTCCCTTGACGGGCGAAATCTCGCGTGTCGGCCGCCCTGGGTCAAGCCCGGCGGGAGTATCAGCCGAGTTCTACAACTTCCTCGGGGAATTGGTGCAGGCGGTCGCCCGGGCCATTGCCGCCGATCAGATAGTTGTCGCACAGCCAGTTCAGATAGCCGCCGTGGATGTAAGTGGGATGCACCACGATGTTCATGTCCTTGGCGATGGTCCAGGGCTCGTCGTTGCGCACCAGCGGCCGCTCGACCAGGTCGTAGCCCTGGCCGTGGCAGTAGAGGCGGCTTTCCTCCGGCCGGCCGTTCTTCTTCATGAAGGCGTTGAAGCCGTCCCACACGTCCTTGCACGGGGTTCCGGGCTTGAGCAGGTCGAGGGTGAGCTTGCGCGACTCGATGCAGAAGGCGAGCTCGTCCTTCATCGCCTGCGGCACTTTGCCCAAGACGCAGGAACGGCCGAGCTCGGTGTACATGCCGCCGGGCCCATTATCCTCCACCAACAGCGCGATCTGGTCGCCCTCCTGGATGACGCGGTTCTGCAAATGCCGGTTGGCGAATTTCGACGGCTTGCCGAGCGGCATCGAGGCGCAGAGATAGATGCCGTTCTCGCTGCCGTGGCATTGGCTGTAATGCTGCGCCACGGCGGCCACTTCCGTGTCGCGCATGCCCGGTTTCGCCGCGGCAAAGGCCGCGCGCATGGCGCCGTCCTGCATGGCGGCGGCCCGCTTGATCAGCTCGATCTCTTCCGGGCTCTTGATCACCTTGATGCGGTCGACCAGCTCGGTCGCGTCGACAAAGCGCGCGTCCGGAAACGCGCGCTTGATGAAGTCGAGCATCGCGTAGGACATTTGATAGGTGCCGACATAGCCGATGGTGGCCTTGGCGTAGGGCGCCAGCGCCTTGGCGGCGAGCTCGGGGTCATAGTCCTTCGTGTAATGCGCGGAGGCATAGCTCGGCGTGGTGAGCAGGCGCTTGACGCCGCGCCAGGTCTGGTCGCCTTGCGCGGTCGGCTCATTGCCGCCGAACGGCCCCTGGCACACGACCGTCATCTCGTCGTCGCGCGGGAAGACCACCGTGTTGGGATAGCCGTTGGTCGCCGGCATGTCGGTGAAGTAACGTACATAGCCGCCCATGTGATCGTTGTTGTTCTGCATCAGCAGAACGTCGATCTTGTCCGCCTGCATCGCCGCGCGCACGGCGTGCCAGCGGCGCTCGAGCTCGGCGGTGGAGATCGGCGTGTTCAGGCGTTCCGACAAGGCCATCTGTCACTCTCCTTAGAAATCATTCACCAAGAGGCGGGCTTGCGCACGATGTTGATCATCGATTTGAGATCGCCCGCGAGATATTTGCTCATGTTGCCGGCGATCGTCGGCATGGCGCGGTCTTCGTAGCCGTGCGAATAGCCGCCGAGATGCGCGAAGATCGTCACGTTTTTGGTCTTCCACAAGGGGTTCGCCGGCGGCAGCGGCTCTTCCGAGAACACGTCGAGACCGGCGCCGGCGATCTGGCCGCTCTCCAGCGCCTTGATCAAGGCCGGCTCGTCGACCACGCCGCCGCGCGCGACATTGACGAGAAAAGCCGAGGGCTTCATCGCCGCGAAGACCTTCTCGCCGACGATGTTGCGCGTGTCGGTGCTCATCGGGATCAGCACCACCAGGTAATCGAGCTCGGGCGCGACCTTGATGAGATCGTCGCGCGTGACCATGCGGTCGAAGCTCTTGGTCTCGCGCACCGTCGAACTGATGCCGACCACGGTCATGCCGAAGGCTTTGCAGATCGGCGCGAGATATTCCGCGATCAGCCCGACGCCGAGGATGCCGACCGTCTTGCCGGCGAGCAGCTGCGCCGGCGCGCGCTCCCAGGCGCTGCGGTCCTGCGCATGCACGGAGCGCGGCATGTCGCGCGCGAGCGACAGCATGAAGGCGATCGTCGCCTCCGACACCGGCGCGCCGTGAATGCCGCGGATATTGGTGACGAGCACCTCTTTGCCGAGCGAGGGCAGGTCGACGATGTTGTCGACGCCGGTGCCGAGCGCCTGGATCCACTTCAGCTTCGGCGCGTCGCGCACCACATGGTCGGCCATCGGCGGCGAGAAGCAGAGCAGCACGTCGGTGTCGGCGATGTAGGGGCCGACATCGTTATGATGGCCGACGACGTTGATGGTGAGCTCGGGGAAGCGCTCGAGCAGCATGGCCTTGTAGCGGGCCCGCATCGCTTCCTGGACTTCGGTGAGGATGAGGAGGTTTGGCATGGGCACCTGCGTTTGGAGGCGCTGGTATAAAGGTAAAATGCGCGCGGGGAAATAACTTGCGATCTGGCCCGCATCGCGGGTGGCCTGCATGACGGGCGCGGGAAATGCGCTAGTATCCGCCAAAGGCGGGCGCCGCCCGCGTGGGGACATCATCAATGCAAAACATTCCGATCGATTTCGCCACCGTGGACTGGCTCTACGTCGTCATCCTCGCGGTCTTCGCCCTGGTGGCGACCTTCATCGCCAACCTCATCACGTTCAATCGCCGCGGCCTGGCGGCGATCCTCTCCGCCGTGTTCTTCGCCGCCTTCTTCGTCGCCTGGACCTATTATCCGCACGGCCTGCCGCTGCCGACCCGGCTCGCGGGTCAGACCCCGGCTCCGACCTCCCTGCCGTCGCCACCGCCCACCGCGGCCGCGCCAGCGACGCCGGCGCAGCCACAGCAACCGCGCAATCCGGTCAGGGACATCACGCCGCCGGCCCCGCCGCGATAGGCTTGCATCCGACCAGCGATTTGATGTTCTCTCTCATGCGAATGGGAGCGTAACCCCCAAGGCAAGCGAACAATCTCATGAAGAAAGTCTATCCCGATGCGACGGCGGCCCTGGCGGGCCTGCTCAAGGACGGCATGTTGATCTGCGCCGGCGGGTTCGGCCTGTGCGGCATCCCCGAGACGCTGATCAAGGCGATCCGCGATTCCGCCGTCAAAAACCTGACCATCGTTTCCAACAATGCCGGCGTCGACGGCGCAGGGCTCGGCCTGCTGCTCGAGAGCAAGCAGGTCAAGAAGATGATCTCGTCCTATGTGGGCGAGAACAAATTGTTCGCGCAGCAATATCTCGCCGGCGAACTGGAGATCGAGTTCAATCCGCAGGGCACGCTGGCCGAGCGCATCCGCGCCGGCGGGGCGGGCATCCCGGCCTTCTTCACGCGCACCGGCGCAGGCACCGACATCGCCAAGGGCAAAGAGGAGCGCGAGTTCGACGGCGAGCGCTACATCATGGAGCGCGGCATCGTCGCCGATCTCTCCATCGTGCACGCGTGGATGGGTGACACCGAAGGCAACCTCGTCTATCGCAAGACCGCGCGCAACTTCAATCCGATGATGGCAACCGCGAGCAGGTCCACGGTCGCCGAAGTCGAGCATCTGGTGCGGCCAGGCGAGGTCGATCCCGATCACATCATCACGCCCGGCGTCTACGTCAAGCGCATTGTCCACGTGCCCAATGCGGTCAAACACATCGAGCAGCGCACCGTGCGCAAGCGCGCGGCGGCCGCCGCCGCAGCAGCGGGGGAGGAAGTCTAATGCCTTGGAACCGCGATCAGATGGCGGAGCGCGCGGCGAAGGAGTTGCGCGACGGCTTCTACGTCAATCTCGGCATCGGCATCCCGACGCTGGTGTCGAACTACATCCCCGACGGCATGACGGTGCAGCTGCAGAGCGAGAACGGCATGCTCGGCTTCGGGCCGTTCCCCTACGAGGGCGAGGAAGACCCCGACCTCATCAACGCCGGCAAGCAGACCGTCACCGAGCTGCCGACGACGAGCTTCTTCTCTTCCGCGGACAGTTTTGCGATGATCCGCGGCGGCCACATCGACATCGCGCTGCTCGGCGCCATGCAGGTGGCCGAGAACGGCGACCTCGCCAACTGGATGATCCCCGGCAAGATGGTGAAGGGCATGGGCGGCGCCATGGACCTCGTCGCCGGCGTCAAGAAAGTGGTCGTGATCATGGAGCACACCGCCAAGGACGAGCCGAAATTGCTTCACAAGTGCAATCTGCCGCTCACCGGCGCCGGCGTCGTCGACATGGTGATCACCGACCTCGGCGTCTTTAATATCGACCGCAAGAAGGGCGGCATGACGCTGATCGAACTCGCTCCGGGCGTGACGCTCGACGAGATTACCAAGAAGACCGAGGCGACGTTTTCGGTGGACGCGAAGCTGAAGCATTAGGGATAGACATAACGCGTAGCTCGGATTTCGCTTCGCTACGCTAGCTGTCATCAACGTTGATCCCGCGCCAGTTCTTCCTTGACGGCGCGCAGCGGCGGCAGGTCCTCGCGGAGTGTCTTCCAAACACGAAGCGATGTTATCTCTTCGTAATTATGTCGATAGAAATTCCCGCCGCGGCCATCTCTCTCCATTGGATGTCGGGATGCCTCGCCTTTAAATCAGCAGGCAGACGCCGCGACGCTTCCGAGATGATCTCAAGGCTACGGATAACTGCGTAGAGTGCTTGGATGTCGTCGCGCAAACCTTCGTAGGTCAGGCCTCGCG
>DATARB010000207.1:0-2409 GCA_036264375.1 Pseudolabrys sp. | reverse complement strand
GGACGGCTTTCGGTCCAGGTGACGATCGCCAAGCGGCCATCGAAATGTTCGACGAGGGCGGTACAGCTCTCGACCCAATCGCCGTCGTTGCAGTACAGGATGCCGCCGAGGTCGCGGATCTCCGCGTGATGAATATGGCCGCAGACCACGCCGTCGAAGTCGCGGGACCGAGCCTCGTTCGCTAGCGCGTCGGCGAACGATCCGATGTATTGCACGGCGTTCTTCACCCGCAGTTTCAGAAAGGCCGAGAGCGACCAATATTCATAGCCGAGCAAGTGGCGGATTTTGTTGAGATGGTTGTTGACCCACAGGGCAAGCGTATATGCCCCGTCGCCCAACAGCGCGAGCCACCGGGCATTCTGCACGATCAAGTCATACGAATCGCCATGGATCACCAGGAAGCGACGGCCGTCGGCGGTGACGTGAACGGCCTCCTCGGCCACTTCAACACCGCCAAACCTCAGGCTCACGTAATCGCGCAACCATTCGTCGTGATTGCCTGGCACATAGATGACGCGTGTGCCATGGCGCACCTTGCGCAGCAGCTTCTGCACCACGTCGTTGTGGGTCTGCGGCCAGTACCACGATTTGCGCAACCGCCAGCCATCGACGATATCCCCGACGAGGTAGATCGTTCGGGCATCGTTGTGACGCAGGAAGTCGATCAGGAACTCTGCCTTGCACCCACGCGTCCCGAGGTGGATGTCTGATATCCAGATCGCGCGGTACTGGTGCGACACGGGATCGCGCATCACGGCATCCTCCGGGCGGGGCTGTCGAATTCGGCCGTATAGGCCCAAACCTGTGCGGGTGGCAGGTTGTGCCAGACGCGGGCGGCTTCACGGCCATGGATCCCGAGCCGGGCGGTCGGCAAAGGCGACGAGAAGGCGTTCGTCAGTTGCAGGAATTGACCGCCGCGCCCGAGCCTCGCGAAGCAGGCGCGCAGCACATCGCATTGCGCTTGGAGCGGAAACCATTTGATCGGCAGGCTCGATACGACAGCGGAAAGGTGATCGATCCCAAGTCGCGTCAGCTGCGTCTCCAAATCGTTCGCATCGCCGACGACCGCTATGACGCCTCTGAGTTCACGGCGCAGGATGCTGACCAGCCGCACTTCGCGTTCGTAGGCGATGATCCGTTCGCGCGGCCAGCCCGCCTCGACCAGGCCTCGCGTGATACTGCCGGTTCCGGCGCCGAGTTCGAGGAGGAATCCTGGCCGGTCAGGATCGGCGAGCCGCGCCATCGCCGCAGCGACCGTGGCGCCGCTCGGGCAAATCGCGGCGATTTGCAACGGTTTGCGCAACCACAGCCCAAAGAACAATGCCGTATCCGTCATCATTGCCATGGGGTTCCACTCCTGGCCATTCTGACGCCAATTCTAGCAGCAGTATGTTACAGGTTCTTTTCATCTAAATATGGTGGCGACCATGGCTTTAGTCGCAAAACCGTCATGCGACGGTGATAATACGGGCACCGACGGACCGGGCTGCCGTGGACGAGTGGTCATGATGTTTGCGAACTTTGCGGTCGGTTTCTGCGCCGCAGCGACCGGCGTTCATCTCACGAGTATCGCGATAGCGGTTTTTCGCTGCCGCCTCCGGACAGCGCCCGCCGGCTCGCTGGACGCAATCCCGGCCGTCAGCGTGTTGCGGCCGGTCTGCGGGATTGAAAATTTTCTGGCGGAGACGCTGGCGTCCAGCTTTCACCTGGATCATTGCGACTATGAAGTAATCTTCTGCGCCGCGCGGCCCGACGATCCCGCCGTACCAATCGTGCGCCAGCTCATTGCGGCCAATCCGCAACTTGAGGCACGCCTGCTGGTCGGCGACGACGGGATCGGCGCCAATCCGAAGCTCAGCAATCTTGTAAAGGGTTGGGACGCGGCGCGGCACGAATGGATCATCATGGTCGACAGCAATGTCATGATGAAGCCTGACCTGGTGCATGCTGCGTTTGCAGCGTGGCGCGCCGATACAGGTGTCGTCTGCTCGATGCCGATCGCCTCCCGGCCGGAGACGTTCGCGGCGGAACTGGAATGCGCGTTCCTGAACACGCTGCAGGCGCGGTTTCAATATGTCAGCGAAGCCCTGAGGTGGGGATTCGCACAAGGTAAAACCATGCTGTTCCGCCGCGACATTGTTGATGCTGCGGGCGGCATCCGCGCGCTCGCGGCCGAAACCGCCGAAGACGCCGCGACGACCAAGCTGGTCCGCGGCGCCGGGTTGCGAGTGCATCTCGTCGATAAACCCGTCGAACAGCCGCTCGGCCGGCGCCGGCTGAACCAGGTCTGGGCAAGGCAGCTCCGCTGGGCGCGGCTGCGGCGGGTGAGCTTTCCGCTACTTTTCCTGCCGGAAATATTTGTCGGGAGCACCTTGCCGGTGGCCGTTCTGGGCATGGCCATGTCAGCCC
>DATARB010000202.1:0-8977 GCA_036264375.1 Pseudolabrys sp. | reverse complement strand
GAGACGCCGGTCTCCGCCTTCCGCGAAGCCTTTCCGCTCGGATCCACAAACCAAGTCATCGCCGTCGATGAAGACGGCCGATATGCCGGCATGGTGCTCGTTGCGGAAGCGCACGCCGGCGAACTTCCCACGTCGGAGTCGGTCCGAAAGATTATCCACCACGCCGATCATATGTTGCTGCCGCAATTGACAGCACGGGAAGCGATCGCCGCCTTCGACCGCTACGAGGCAGAAGCGCTTGCGGTGGTCGATTCTGTGGAACGCCGACAGGTCACCGGCCTGCTATCGGAAGCGCATGCGCTCCGCCGCTACTCGGATGCCTCGGAAAGGCAGCGGCGCGAGCTCCTGGGCGAAGCCTGACCGTCTCGTCAATCGCCCGGCGCCGGCTCTCCCAGCTCCTGCGCGTGCGCCGTCAAATGCCGCAGATGCTGGAAGCCCGGCTCGTACTCGGGAACCGGCCGCGCAAAGGCGGCGAGGGCGGCGGCGAGGATTTCGATGCGGTCGATCTCGGCGCGCACGTTTTCCAGCGCGCGATTGATCTCGCATTTCACACGATCTGCTGCCGTCGCCGTCGCCATAATTTTTAAGCCTCATGCCCCAGCGGATACCGCCGATCGCTCTCGAAAGGGTAAGACGAAACGGTGCCCGATTGTTCCTCATTGCCGAGGTTCAACAATCCTCGATTAACGGAACGTTTGCCGCACGTTAGCGGACGCGATATGGCCTTCGGGCCGAGGCCGTCAGGGGAACGCGCTCGGCGCCGATTCGGCAGTGCCCGGGCGGATCACAAAGAGTTTGGCGCGGCCAACGATGTCGCCGAAGGCCGCCGGGTCGGCGCCCGTCATCCAGACCTGCGCGCCAAGCGCGGAAAGTGCGTCGTAAAGTGCCGCCCGCCGGCCAGGATCGAGATGCGCGACGACTTCGTCGAGCAAAATAAGCGGCGCATAGCCGGTCATGTCTTTGATCAGCCGTGCATGCGCCAGGACCAGCCGTATGAGCAACGCTTTCTGCTCGCCAGTGGATGCATTGGAAGCCGGAATTTTTTTGTTCGCATGGGTGACCGCAAGATCGGAGCGGTGCGGTCCCTCGAGCGTGCGGCCGGCGGCGGCGTCGCGTGCGCGGTTGTCCCTGAGCAGGGCGCGGTAACGGTCCTCGACCTCGATGGCGCTTTGCGCCCGCAGGAGCTGTTCCATCCAGCCTTCGAGCGCGATTTCGGCGTCAGGGAATTCCGGCGCCTCGTCGCGCGCACTGATGAGCGCCGCGGAAAGCCTGTTCACTGTCTCGCTCCGCGCCGCCGCCACGGCGACCGCGACTTCCGCGGTCTCATGCTCGACCGCGTCGAGCCAGTGGGAATCGCTGCGCGCGTCTTCCAAGAGCCTGTTGCGTGATCGTAACGAGCGCTCGAGCGCCGCGACGCGGCTTGCATGCTGCGCATCGACGGCGAGCACGAGACGGTCGAGAAAGCGCCGCCGCTCCGAGGCCGGCCCATTGAACAGCGGGTCTATCGACGGCGTCAGCCATACGACGCGCACATGATCGGCGAAAGCGGCTGCGGATGAGACGGGCTCGCGATCGATGCGGTACTTGCGCGTGGGCGATGTTTCTTCGCCTGCCGGCGGATCGATGCCGGTGCCGAGCGTTGCCAGCCCGAGCATGCCCTCGATCTCGGCGTTCACCGCCCAGGCGCCGTCGCCTTCGGAGAACGCGAGCTCTTCCATCGTCGCGCGGTGCAGGCCGCGGCCCGGCGCGAGCAGCGAGATCGCTTCGATGAGGTTGGTCTTGCCGGCGCCGTTCGCGCCGGTGAGCACCACCGGCCCGGCGCGGTCGAGCGTCAACTGCGCGGCGTGATAGCTGCGAAAATTGCTCAGCGTCAGGCGGCGGATGAAGGCGGCGGTCATTCGCTTTTCTTACTCGTCATGGCCGGGCTTGTCCCGGCCATCCACGTCATCCCTTTTCAGGGGCTAAAGACGTGGATGCCCGGCACAAGGCCGGGCATGACGACAACCGAGTTTGTGCGTTGACGCGCTACACCCGCATCGGCATCAGCACGTAGAGGGCGCCCTTGGCGTCCTTGTCCTGGATCAAGGTCGGCGAGCCGGGATCGGCGAGCTTGAGCACCGCCACCTCGCCTTCGATCTGCGCGGCGATGTCGAGGAGATAGCGCGAGTTGAACCCGATATCGAGCGGATCGGCCTCGTACTCGACCTCGAGCTCTTCGGTCGCGCTGCCGGAATCCGGATTGGTCACCGACAACACCAGCCGTCCGCCGGTGATCGACAGCTTCACCGCGCGCCCCCGTTCGCTCGACACGGTCGAGACGCGGTCCACCGCCGCCTCGAAATCCTTCTTGTCGACGACAAGATCCTTGTCGTTGTTGAGCGGGATCACCCGCCCGTAGTCGGGGAACGTGCCGTCGATCAGCTTTGAGGTGAGCACCACATTGCCGATGGTGAAGCGGATCTTGCCGGCCGAGAGATCGATCGACACCTCGCCTTCGCCGGTTTCGATCAGCCGCTGCACCTCGCCCACCGTCTTGCGGGGCACGATGATGCCCGGCATCCCCGCCGCGCCCTCCGGCAACGGCAATTCGACCTGCGCCAGGCGGTGGCCGTCGGTCGCCACCGCGCGCAAGGTCGGCGTCTTGGACGCGCCCGCGGTGTGCAGGTAGATGCCGTTCAGGTAGTAGCGCGTCTCTTCGGTCGAGATCGCGAACTGGGTCTTGTCGATCAGCCGCTTGAAATCACCCGCCGGCAGCTTGAACGAATGCGTCATATCGCCGGCGGCGAGATCGGGAAAATCGCTTTCCGGCAGCGTCTGCAAGGTGAAGCGCGAACGCCCGGCGCGCAGCGACAGCACGGCGCGGTCGCCGGAGCCTTCTATGACGATCTGCGAGCCCTCGGGCAGCTTGCGCACAATGTCGTAGAACATGTGCGCCGGCACCGTGGTCGCGCCGCCCGGCCCGACCTCGGCGGCCGTGGTGTCGGTCACCTCCAGGTCGAGATCGGTGGCCTTCAGGCTGAGATTGCCGTTGTCGGCCTTGATCAGGACGTTCGCCAGGATGGGAATCGTGTTGCGCCGTTCGACCACGCGGTGCACGTGGCCCAGCGACTTCAACAACTCAGCACGCTCGACAGTAACCTTCATGGGAGACCCGCTTCGGCGCCTTGAAAACGGCCTGGAGGTCAGGCGTGGCACCTAGCCGGCCTTTCGCGGAATGCGGGGGCCGGGGGGCAAAGGTGGCGAAACTATGCGACTTGTGCAAGGGCGCGTTTTTACTCCCCGAGCATATCCCCAGGGCGTCCACAGGGGCTTGGTGCCCCGGACGCGGGGTAAGGGCGGCGAGCCGCGACGCGATCAGTCAGCCGCTCACTCCCGCGAAAGCGGAAATCCAGCTCTTTGGCGATGTGCAAAGCCTGGGTCCCCGCGTCCGCGGGGACGAGCGGATATCTGCATCCTACTCCTGCAACTGCCGCTTCAGGATCTCGATTTCTTCGGCCAGCGCCATATCGGCGCCGACCAGGCCCTCGATCTTGCGTACCGCGTGCAGCACCGTGGTGTGGTCGCGGCCGCCGAAGCGCCGGCCGATCTCGGGCAGCGAGCGCAGGGTCAGCGTCTTGGCCAGGTACATCGCCACCTGCCGTGGCCGCACCACATTGGCCGTGCGCCGCGACGACAAGAGGTCGGACCGGCTCACGTTGTACTGGCGCGCGACGATGCGCTGGATATCCTCGATCTTGACGCGCTTGGGCTCCTGCGGCCGGATCAGGTCGCGCACCTCGCGTTCGGCCATCTCCAGCGTCACCGGATGGCCGGTGAGCTTATTGTGCGCGAGGAGGCGGTTGAGCGCGCCTTCCAGGTCGCGGCCGTTATGCGTCACGGTCTTGGCGATATAGGCCAGCACCGGCGCCGGCACGTCGAAGCTCGGATGATGCGCGCGCGCCGCCTGCATCCGCGTTTTCAAGATTTCAAAGCGCAGCTCTTCGCCGAGGCCGCCCATCTCCACGACCAGGCCGCCGGCGAGGCGCGAGCGCACGCGATCGTCGAGGCTCTCCAGGTCGGACGGCGGACGGTCGGCGGCGATGACGACCTGGCGGCCGGCATCGATCAGCGCGTTGAGCGTGTGGCAGAACTCGGCCTGCGTCGACTTGCCTTGCAGGAACTGCAGATCGTCGATGACCAGGACGCCGATGCCGCGCAGCGCGTCCTTGAAAGCGAGCGCAGTCTGCGTGCGCAGCGCCGAGACGAAGCCATACATGAACTTCTCGGCGGTGAGATAGAGCACTTTGCGCTCGCCGGCGGCGTTGCCCATCCAGGTGATCGCCTGCAACAAGTGCGTCTTGCCCAGGCCGACGCCGGCATGGATGTAGAGCGGATTGAACATCACCGGGTCGCTGCGCTTGGCGATCGCGACCTGCTTGGCCGCGGCTTGCGCGAGTGTGTTGGAGCGGCCGACGACAAAACTGTCAAAGGTGAGCCGCGGATCGAGCGGCGAGCCACCCAGCGCCTCATGACCATTGCCGTCGGCGGCAACCGGCGGCCGGTGACCAACGCTGGTGCCGACGCCATTGCCGAAACGGCTTCCGCTGTCGCTGCCATTGGCGACGGGAGCAAGCTCGGGCTTCTTGACCGGCACCGCCGAGCGCAGCACAGCGGACCGCACGATCAGTTCGACGCGGCTGACCTTTTCGTCCTGCGCCTGCCAGCAGGCGAGTACGCGCTCGGCATAATGCGATTGAATCCAGCTCTTGAGGAAGCGCGTCGGTACCGACAGGCGCACCGTAGCGTCCTCGAGTGCTTCCAGGTCCATGCGCGCAAACCAGCTCGAATAGACATCGTCTCCGACCTCGGCGCGCAGACGCTCTTTGACCCGTGACCAGCTATCCTGATCCGCGTTCGACATTTTCTTTTTCTCTGTCCGATAAATGGTGGAAACGAACTCGGTGGTTCGGCCTGACGGCAGAACCCGTCAACGCGCCGAAAAACGCGACACAACAGCACTCGCTCGATGATCTTTTCGGAGACTACTCAATCCGCGCCGGTCTCGGCGAGACCGGCGCAAAACCGTCGACGAAGGCTCGGGAGTGCTTGCGTCTTCAGCCGCTAGGCGGCGACGCGGCTCCCAGTGCACCGGCCGTGACGGTGGGACACGAAGCGTGTCCGTTGATACAGGAGTGAAAACTGAGCGGGATGGAACTGGTGACAGTGGTACCGATACACACACTGGAAGAACCGGTTTCGGCAAATGGTATGCCGATCACTGGCACTATCCCTGCTCCCGTCATGTCGTCCCCCTTACTTTTTCGCCGGGCGCGCTGCCCGATGATCAGTGTCTTCACACTCAGTCCCATTCAGCATTCGCGCTGTCGAACTTCTTATCGCCCCGCATCACATCGAAGTCGCATCAACTCACATCGAGCAATTCATGCAATTCGACATTGTGCGGTGCATGATCGTTCCGGCGTTGGAAGCAGCTATATCTGACGTTCAGACAAACGATAGCCGTTCTCATCCGCCGATGAGCGCGTAGTCACCTTGTTATTGAGTGCGCACGAGGAAGAAAAAGCGCCGTGCGCCCAGTCAAGATACACAAGCAAAATCGGCGAGCAACGATTTTGTAACGGATGGTGCGGAGGCGGTGATCGATTTGTCACGCCTGTTGCGCGCTTGCATGCACGCGGCAATTCTCAACGTGTTGAGACTCGCGCGGAATTTCCGTCGCGCAATTTTATAAAACGTGACGCTGCACCGCATTACGAATTTCATCGCACCGCCTCATTACGAATGGTGCCCGGCTCCGCAATTTCGGGTCCCCGCCAAGCATCACTTGTAAGTCATTAGATTGCCGATAGGATTCATGAGCAATTTTGAAGGTAGCCCCCACCGCAGAAATCATGGTGGCGCAGGGCGCGGCGCGCGACGGGCGTTTATTTGTGCCATTAAAATCAGGGCGCGCAGAACAATCTGACGCCGCAATGACGTTTTCGCGACACAAAGCAAGAACCGGCTGCCGCCTCACTCAAGGGGCGGCAGCCGGTTCATGTCAAAATTGACAATACGATAAAGAGCCCGCGCTTGGCGCGGTGCCTGCGTTTAGCGAAACGCGCTACTTGCCGAGCTTGGCGATGCTGTGCGCGAGACGCGAGACCTTGCGGCTGGCCGTGTTCTTGTGCACGACGCCGCGCTGTGCCGCGCGCATGATCACTGGCTCCGCGGCCTTCAGCGCGGCCGCTGCTGCGGTGCGGTCGCCGGTGGTGATCGCCTCTTCAACTTTGCGGACCGAGCTGCGCAGCACCGAACGGCGCGCCTTGTTCACTTCGGTCCGGCGCGCGATCACGCGGGTGGCTTTGCGGGCGGACTTGGTATTGGCCATTTCATCTCTCGTTGGCGAGCGGCGCTACGCGGCGGATAGGTCCGCTGGAAGCGACCGGCATATAAGAAGGTGTGGTGACG
Organism: Pseudolabrys sp.; assembly: GCA_036264375.1. Taxonomy (GTDB): domain Bacteria; phylum Pseudomonadota; class Alphaproteobacteria; order Rhizobiales; family Xanthobacteraceae; genus Pseudolabrys. The sequence continues at coordinate 2,527 of DATARB010000202.1, read as the reverse complement.
GGACAACCCGGCGCCAAGGGCGAGGGTTATAAAGAGACCCCGCCCGGGCGTCAACGCCCGTCCGGGCGCCCGGTTTCAGGCGACCCGCTTGGCCCGGACGGCGTCGTAACCGCCCGTTACAGCGGCCCGATCGGCCGCGGAAAGGGCCGCCAGAGGCGGTTTCATCCGCCCCAACGCCGGATCGCCATGGATATGGGCGAGCAGCGCCTTCACCCCGGACACCAGCGGCTTGCCTTCGAACAGCTTGCGGATGGTCACCGCCGCGTCGAGGGCTGCGGCATCGCCGGTCGACCAGGCGCGCGCGCAGAGATCCGCATTGAGGTTCGCGGTCGCCGAGATACAGCCGGCGAAGGCGCCATCGCGCGCCTCGATCAGTGCCGCTTCGGTGGAGGGAAAGACGTCGAAGCCGGGCGAGATCGCGGCCGCAGCGCGGGCGTAGGCCATGTCGCCGGAGGAATCCTTCAAACCCACGATCCGGGCCGGATGCGCTTCCAACAGCCGCTCGATGAGCGTGACGTGCCAGGGCAGGCCCGACATCGCCGGGTAATGATAGAGATAGATCGGGATCGGCTTGTCCGCCGTCGCCTTCACCAGCGTGTCGATATAAGCCACAAGCCCGTCATCGGGCGCGCCTTTGTAATAGAACGGCGGCAACACGAGTGCGCCTGCGAAGCCGAGCTCGGCCGCGTGCCGCGTCAGCGCCACCGCGTCGGCGACAGCCGCGGCGCCGGTTCCGACCATCAGGCGGGAGAGCGGCAGGCCGTTCGCCTTGTAGGAATCCATCACCGCCTTGCGCTCAGTGAGCGAAAACGATGTCGCTTCGCCGGTCGTGCCCAGCACGTTGAGGCCGTCGCAGCCATTGTCGAGCAGGAAGCGCGCGAGATTCATCGCGCGCTTGAGATCGGGCGTGCCGCTCTCGTCGATCGGTGTGGCAATGGCGGCAATGACGCCGGAGAGGGAGTTTTTGGCCATTGAGTTTCCTTTTGGAGAGCGCGAATAGCGAAATAGCGTGTAGCGAATAGAAAGAAGCACTTTCTTCCAACTACTCGCTATTCGCTACTCTCTATCCGCTCTTTTTTTGTCAGCCACTCACATTGTAAGCCGCCAGCGCCGCCATGTTGACGAGCTGGTTATCCTTGGCGCCGAGCTGCACGATCTGCACCGGCCGGTCGAGGCCGACGAGCAGCGGGCCGATCACGGTGGCGCCGCCCAGTTCCTGCAGCATCTTGGTCGAGATCGACGCCGAGTGGAATGCCGGCATCACCAGCACGTTCGCGGGACCCGATAGGCGGCAGAACGGATAGGGCGCCGCGAGCTCCGGATTAAGCGCCACGTCGGCGGCCATCTCGCCGTCATACTCGAAGTCGACGCGGCGGTGGTCGAGGATCTTCACCGCTTCGATCACGCGCGTGGAGCGTTCGCCCTGCGGATGGCCGAAGGTGGAGAATGCGAGCATGCCGACGCGCGGCTCATAGCCCATGCGGCGGGCGACGCCGGCGGCTTCCACAGCGATGTCGGCGAGTTCCTCGGCGGTCGGCATCTCAGTCACCGCCGTGTCGGCGACCAGAACCGTGCGGCCGCGCGTCACCACCAGCGAGACGCCGATGACGCGATGGCCCGGCTTGGGATCGATCACATGGCGTACGTCTTCGAGCGCCACCGAGAAATTGCGCGTCACGCCGGTCACCATGGCATCGGCGTCGCCCAGCGCCACCATGCAGGCGGCGAAGTGGTTGCGGTCGGTGTTGACCAGCCGCTGGCAATCCCGCAGCAGATAGCCGCGCCGTTGCAGGCGCTCGTACAGATAATTGAGATAGACGGTATTGCGCGTCGACAGCCGCGCATTGACGATCTCGATGCCGTCGAGCTCGATGCCGGCTTCCTTCGCCGCGTGCTGCACGCGGTCCTCGCGACCGACCAGCAGCGCGGTGCCGAGACCCTGATCGACGAAGGCCGCGGCGGCGCGGATCACCTGCTCTTCCTCGCCCTCGGCGAAGACGACACGCTTGGGCGAGCGGCGCAGGCGCGAGAACACCTGCACGAGCGTGCCGGCAGCCGGATCGCGCCGCGCATTGAGCTGCTCGCGATAGGCGTCCATGTCGGCGATCGGCTTGCGCGCGACGCCGGTGTCCATAGCCGCCTTCGCCACCGCCGGCGGCACATAGGAAATCAGCCGCGGATCGAACGGCACCGGGATGATGTAGTCGGGCCCGAATTTCGGCCGTGCGCCATAGGCGGCGGCAACCTCGTCCGGCACATCCTCGCGCGCCAGATCGGCGAGCGCACGCGCCGCGGCGATCTTCATCTCCATGTTGATCGCGGAAGCGCGCACGTCGAGCGCACCGCGGAAGATGTAGGGAAATCCGAGGACGTTGTTGACCTGGTTCGGATAGTCGGAGCGGCCCGTCGCCATGATGGCGTCGTCGCGGATTGCCGCGACTTCCTCCGGCGTGATCTCTGCGTCGGGATTGGCCATGGCGAAAATGATCGGCTTGTCCGCCATCGACTTGATCATCTCAGGCGTGAA
>DATARB010000197.1:0-14022 GCA_036264375.1 Pseudolabrys sp. | reverse complement strand
TCCGAGTTGCTCTTCGTGTTGCGCAGCTTGTCGAGCAGGAAGTCGATCGCGTCCATGGTGCCCATCGGATTGAGGATGCGGCGCAGGACGTACATCTTCTTGAGCACGGCCGGCTCGGTGAGCAGCTCTTCCTTGCGCGTGCCGGAGCGGGTGATGTCGATGGCCGGGAAGGTGCGCTTGTCGGCCACCTTGCGGTCGAGGATGAGCTCGGAGTTACCCGTGCCCTTGAACTCTTCGAAGATGACTTCGTCCATGCGGCTGCCGGTGTCGATCAGCGCGGTGGCGATGATGGTGAGCGAACCGCCTTCCTCGATGTTGCGCGCGGCGCCGAAGAAGCGCTTCGGCCGCTGCAACGCGTTGGCGTCGACGCCGCCGGTGAGCACCTTGCCGGATGACGGCACCACGGTGTTGTAGGCGCAGCCGAGGCGGGTGATCGAGTCGAGCAGGATGACCACGTCGCGCTGATGCTCGACCAGGCGCTTGGCCTTCTCGATCACCATTTCGGCAACCTGCACGTGGCGCGAGGCCGGCTCGTCGAAGGTGGAGGAGATGACCTCGCCCTTCACCGAGCGCTGCATGTCGGTCACTTCCTCGGGACGCTCGTCGATCAGCAGCACGATCAGGTAGCACTCGGGGTGATTGGCGGTAATCGCGTGCGCGATGTTCTGCAGCAGCACCGTCTTACCGGTACGCGGCGGCGACACGATCAGCGCGCGCTGGCCTTTGCCGATCGGGGCGACGATGTCGATCACGCGGGCGGAGAGGTCCTTCTTGGTCGGATCCTCATGCTCCATGCGCAACCGCTCGTCGGGATAGAGCGGCGTCAGGTTGTCGAAGTTGATCTTGTGGCGCGCCTTCTCAGGGTCCTCGAAATTGATCGTGTTGACCTTGAGCAGGGCGAAGTACCGCTCGCCTTCCTTGGGCGAACGGATGTGACCCTCGACGGTGTCTCCGGTGCGCAGGCCGAAGCGGCGGATCTGCGAGGGCGAGACGTAAATATCGTCCGGGCCGGAGAGGTAGTTCGATTCAGGCGAACGGAGGAAGCCGAAGCCGTCGGAGAGAACTTCGACGACGCCTTCGCCGATGATGTCGATCTCCTGCTGCGCGAGCTGCTTCAGGATCGCGAACATCAGCTCCTGCTTGCGCAAGGTGCTGGCATTCTCGACCTGGTGCTCTTCGGCGAAGGCAAGGAGTTCGGCTGGAGTCTTGGACTTGAGATCCTGGAGCTTCATTTCCCGCATAGGGGGTTAGGTCCTGTGGAGTAGAGAGCGGCGGCGTCGGGAAAAAGGAAGAAGACTGACGCCGGCTAAAGAGAGTGAGTTCGCAGGTCTGGATTGACTGGGGGCGCGCTTAGGGAAGTCCCGGGGCCCGATGCTGCAACCGGTCCGAACGCGGGTCGGTGCCGGAACGCGACTGCATCCGCCTGCGTTCGGTGGGATGAAATGAACATAAGTTGAGCCGCGAATTTCCGCAAGAGGCGCTGCAACGACCTGTGTAATTTTGATGCCGCGTACACACAGGCAAGTCGTTCGCGCGCAAGTGATATTCCAGGTCACCAGACTTCCACATCGCTCCGGTTGCGCGAGCAGCGAGGCCTAGAACGGCTTCACCACCACCAGAATGACGATCAGGATCAAGAGAAGAGTCGGTATCTCATTGACGATGCGGAAGAATTTCTGAGAGTGCGTGTTGCGGTCGTAGGCGAATTCCGTCGTCCAGTGGCTCAACAGTCCGTGTATCACCGTCATCACCAGCACCAGCGCGAGCTTGGCGTGGAGCCAGCCGGCGCCCACCCATTGGCCCAGGACTACCAGCGCGATGCCGGCCAGCCAGGTAACAATCATGGCTGGCGTCATGATGAATTTCAGCAGCCGCCCCTCCATGACCTTGAAGGTCTCGGCCTGCTCCGAACCGGGCTTTGTGCCGGCGTGATAAACGAACAACCGCGGCAGATAGAGCATCCCCGCCATCCAGGAGATGACGGCGATCACGTGCAGGGCTTTGAGCCAGAGGTACATTCACTTCTCCGCGGAGCCACGTCATCCTTCGAGGCTCGGCCTTCGTCCTCGCAGCTCAGGATGACGTGAACAAGCGCCAGCGCAAGACCGTCATCCTGAGGTGCGCGCTCTTGCGCGCCTCGAAGGATGACAGCCGAGGCCCCCCACCCGGCTCGCCATAGCGCGTCGAAGACGCGCGTAAACGCGCTTATGGCTCGCCACCCTCCCCCTTCGGGGGAGGGATAAGAAAGATTATCCTCTGACGCGTTTCAGCATCCGTTCCACGTGCGCGATCGGCGTCTGCGGCAGGATGCCGTGGCCGAGGTTGAAAATAAACGGGCCGCCGCCGAATGCGCCGATCACCTCGTCCACCTGGCGGTCGAGCGCCTCGCCGCCGGCCAGCAGCGCGAGCGGATCGACATTGCCTTGCACCGGCTTGAGCGTCTGGATGTGGTCGCGCGCGTAGACGAGACTTTGCGTCCAGTCGAGACCAACGGCATCGACGCCGGTATCCTGCACATAACGCCAGACCTTGCTGCCGACGCCCCGCGGAAATCCGATGATTTTGGCCCCGGGCACCTGCGCGCGCACACCGGCGACGATTTCATTCGTGGGCAACGTACACCAGCGCTCGAACTCGGCCTGCGGCAGCACGCCGGCCCAGGTATCGAAGATCTGCACGCAATCGGCCCCCGCCTCGAGCTGGCCGACGAGATACGCGATCGAGGCCTGCGTGAGCGTATCGATCAGCTTCTGGAAGCTGTCGGGATCGCCATAGGCGAACATCCGCGCCGGCGCCTGGTCGGGCGTGCCGTGACCCGCGATCATGTAGGTCGCGACCGTCCACGGCGCGCCGCAGAAGCCGATCAGCGTCGTCTGCTCGTCGAGTGCGGCCTTCACGCGCTTCACGGTCTCATAGACCGGAGCCACGATTGCTTCATCGATGCTCGTGTTGAGGCTCGCCAGTCCGGCGGCATCGGTCAAAGGCTCGAGCTTCGGCCCTTCGCCGACAAGGAATTCCACTTTGCGCCCCAGCGCGAGCGGCACGACCAGGATATCGGAGAACAAAATCGCCGCGTCAAAGCCGAAGCGCCGCACCGGTTGGAGGGTCACCTCGGCGGCGAGATCGGGATTGAAGCAAAGGTCGAGGAAGCCTCCAGCCTTCTCTCGCACCGCCCGATATTCGGGCAGATAGCGCCCCGCCTGCCGCATGAGCCAGACCGGAGGCACAGCCTGACGGTCACCCTCCAGCACGCTGACCAGCTTCTTCCCCACAGGCACGGCGGATCCGGCTTCCGTCATAAAGACTCTTATAATCTTAATTGTAGTGGTTATTAGACCGTTGATTTGACTCATGCCCTCCGGTCAACAGTCTGTCCACCGGCGCGGGCTTCACCTTTCAGAATCGCACTCTATCCAGCCATCCTCCGTCCACAGAGATACACGGCCTTTTATCGGTAATTTTGGCAGTTATCCCCGTCACTCCCCAGGTCGCCGTCCACATTGCGGCGTGGAATCGGAAATCGTCCTCAGAGCGTCTCCCGAAGGCAGCCGTGTGGATGAAAACTGGATAGATCGAGACGCCCGGCTTGCGTCACGGTTCCAACCATGGCCTCCTCCCCAGGTATCCACATTTCATCCGGCGGCTATCCAGATGCCTGACACTGGCTACTTTCATCTCCATCTGGTCTCCGACGCCACCGGCGAGACGCTGATCACGGTCGCGCGGGCGGCGGCGGCGCAGTACGCCAACGTTGCGCCGGTCGAGCATCTCTACCCGATGGTGCGCTCCAAGAAGCAGCTCGACCACTGCCTGGCCGAGATTACCGAATCTCCGGGGCTGGTGCTCTACACCCTGCTGGAAGAAGACCTCATCAAGACGCTGGAGGATACCTGCCGCGAGCTCGGTTTGCCCTGCATGTCGGTGCTTGGGCCGATCCTGCGGCTGTTCCAGTCCTATCTCGGCGCCGAGACGATCCACCGCGCCGGCGCGCAGCACGTGCTCAATGCGGAGTACTTCCAGCGGATCGATGCGCTGAACTACAGCATGATCCATGATGACGGGCAGCACGTGGAGGGTCTCGCGGAGGCCGACGTCGTGCTGATCGGCGTGTCGCGGACGTCGAAGACGCCGACCTCGATCTATCTCGCCAATCGCGGGGTGAAGACCGGCAACGTGCCGCTGGTGCCGGGCGTCCCGCTGGCGCCGGAGGTGGAGAAGCTGACGCGGCCGCTCGTGGTGGGACTCTACGCGAGCCCGGAGCGCATCGTGCAGATCCGCGAGAACCGGCTGCTCGGCCTGAAGGCGCATCGCGACGACGACCAGTACATCGACAAGACGGCGGTCGCGGAGGAGATTTCCTATTCGCGCCGCCTGTGCGCGAAACATAGCTGGCCGACGATCGACGTCACGCGGCGCTCCATCGAAGAGACCGCCGCGGCAGTGATGCGGCTCTTGAGCGAGCGCCGGCGGCAGCCGATAACCTAATCCCTCCCCCGCACCCTCGCCGGCGCGAGGGCAGCCGACCCTCCCCTTTCAGGGAAGGGATAAGACGAAAGAAGATTTCCATGCCGCTTTGGCTTGATCCTCAGCCGCTGGTGCTCGCGTCGAAAAGTGACGTCCGCGGCAAGATTCTGGCGGCGGCCGGACTGCGTTTCGGCATCCGGCCGGCGCAGATCGACGAGCGCGCGGTCGAGGCGGCCGCCAATGTCGGCGATGCGCAGGCTGTCGCCCGCGTGCTGGCGCGCGCCAAGGCGCAAGCGGTGGCCGCGGGATCGCCGGGCCACGTCGTGCTCGGCGCCGATCAGACCATGGAGCAAGGCGGCCGGCGTTTCACCAAGCCGGCGGACCGCGCCTCCGCGACCGAGCAGTTGCGCGCATTGCGCGGGCAGACGCACGAGCTGCACGCGGCGCTGGCGCTGGTGCGCGACGGCGAGGTGCTGTTCGAGTACGGCGACACGGCGCAGTTGACGATGCGCGATTTTTCCGACCGCTTCCTCGATGACTATCTCGACATGGTGGGCGAGGCGGCGCTGGCGAGCGTCGGCGGCTATCAGCTCGAAGGTATCGGCATCCATTTGTTCGAGCGCGTCGAAGGCGATTATTTTACGATCCTGGGCCTGCCGTTAGTGCCGCTGCTCGCCTTCATGCGCGAGAATGGGTTCGTGGATGGGTGACCTAATTTTGTCGTGGCCGGGCTTGTCCCGGCCATCCCGGGTACAGTTGCATGGCCTTGCCTTCCTGAGCGGGGTCACCGGGACAAGCCCGGTGACGACAAGGGAGTTGCCATGCTCACCACATGAAGTGCGATAGAAAGCGATGTTCATCCTCGGGCTCACCGGCTCGGTCGGCATGGGAAAGTCCACCACGGCGAAGTTTTTCGCCGAGGAAGGCGTGCCGGTCCATGACGCCGACGCGGTGGTGCACCAGCTTTACGAAGGCGAAGCGACGCCGCTGATCGAAGCGGCGTTCCCAGGCACGACCAGCGGCGCGATGGTCGATCGGGGCCTGCTTGCCAGGCACGTGATCGGCGATACCGAGGCCATCAAGACGCTGGAAGCCATCGTGCACCCGCTGGTCGCCGCGGCACGCGACAAGTTCCTGGCCGATGCCGAAAAAAGCGGCGCCACGGTTGCCGTGCTCGATATCCCGCTGCTGTACGAGACCGGCGGCGACAAGCGCTGCGACGCGGTGGTGGTCGTCTCCGCGCCGCCGGACATTCAGCGGGCGCGCACGTTCGAGCGCCCCGGCATGACCGAGCAGAAATTCGCCGTCATTTTGTCGCGGCAGATGCCGGACGAGGAGAAGCGCCGCCGCGCCGATTTCGTGGTGGATACGTCACGCGGCTTCGACGCCGCGCGCGAGCAGGTGCGTGATATTCTGCGCCAGGTCGCTAAGATGGCGAAGAAAGGGAATTGAGTCGCCGCTCTCTCTCTGTCATTGCCCGCGAAAGCGGGCAATCCAGTACCCACTGACGCCTGTGATTACGGGATCACCCGCTTTCGCGGGTGATGACAGCCGAAAGGAGCTGCCGGCAACGGGCCAACATGCGCGAGATCGTCCTCGATACCGAAACCACAGGGCTCGATCCGAACCAGGGCCATCGCCTGGTCGAAGTCGGCTGCGTCGAATTGCTCAACCGCATTCCCACCGGCGCGACGTTCCACGCTTACATCAATCCCGACCGTGACATGCCGGCGGAAGCCTTCGCCATCCACGGGCTGTCGGCCGAGTTCCTCAAAGGTCATAAGCGTTTCCACGAGGTCGCCGACGACTTCCTCGCCTTTATCGGCGACGACACGCCGCTGGTGATCCACAATGCCGGCTTCGACCACACGTTTCTCTGCGCCGAGCTCAAGCGCATCGAGCGCACGCTGATCGCACGCGACCGGCTGGTCGATACGCTGGCGCTGGCGCGGCGCAAGCATTCGGCCGGGCCCTATAATCTCGACGCGCTCTGCGCGCGCTACGGCATCGACAATTCACGCCGCACCAAGCACGGCGCGCTGCTCGACGCCGAGATTCTCGCGGAAGTCTATCTCGAATTGATCGGCGGCCGGCAGGCGCAGCTCGGCCTTGCCGACAATGGCGCTCCGCGCGCGGTCAACGGCGATGGCGCCATCATCGTGCGGCAGCGTCCGCATCCGCTCGCACCGCGCATCAGCGACGCCGAACGCGCCGCGCACAGAGAGTTCGTCGCGACGCTCGGCGAGAACGCGCTGTGGCGGCCTTATCTTGCAGACGGCGCCTAAGCCGGGATCGCGCGGATTTCCTCGGTCAGCAGGTGCGCCCGTTCGCGGATGCGCTGCGTTTGCTGAGTCACACCGACCGCGGCGTCGTTGAGCTTCGTGGCGGAGCGCGCCGCCTGATCGGCGATGCTCTCGATGTCGATGATCGAGCTCCCGATCTGATCCACGCTTCCCGCCGCGGCGTTGACGTTGTCGGCGATTTCGCGCGCCGCCTCCGATTGCTGCTCCATCGCCTCGGCAATGCGCGACGAGAACTGATTGAGCTCCTGGATCGCGCCGGAAATCCCTTGGATCGCCTCCACCGAACGGCCGGTCGCGACCTGCATCGCGGCGATGCGCTGGCCGATGTCCTGCGTGGCCTTGGCGGTCTGACCGGCGAGTGCCTTCACCTCCTGGGCGACGACGGCGAATCCGCGTCCCGCCTCTCCAGCGCGCGCGGCTTCGATCGTGGCATTGAGCGCGAGCAGATTTGTCTGGCCTGCAATGGCGTTGATCAGCCCGGTCACCTTGCTGATTTCGCTTGCGACGGCGGCAAGCTCGTCGATGGCCGCGCTGGTTTTCGCGGCCTTGTCGACAGCGACGGCGGCGAGTTGGAATGACTGGGCCGCATTCGAGCCGACGGCGGCGATCGTGATCGCCAGTTCTTCGCCGGCGGCGGCGGCCGATTGCACCTGGTTCGCGGTTTCCTGCGATGCCGTTGCCGTGGTCATCGACTGGGCATTGGCGCGCGCCGCGGTCCGGTCGAGATCGTCGGCATGCGATTGAAGCCCTTGGGCCTGCGCATGCAGGACCTCGGTGGACTCGGCGATTTCGCGTTGAAACCGGTCGAGCAGGTCGCTCATCCGGTTGGCGCGCGCACTCGTGGCCGCAAGCGTCTCCTCGCGCATGACAGCGGTTCGCTGAAGCTTCGCCGCCGCCTCCTCGGCCACGCGGTGCGCGTCTTCCGCCTGGGCGAAAGCCGCGCGAATGGCGCGTCCGGCCGCAAGCAGCATCACGGTCTCGACGACGACGACGGCTGCATGCAGGCTGACGCGGAGAAAGTCCGTGCCGCCCGGGTAGAGCGCCGACGGCAGGATCGCGTTCAGGGTCAGGTGGTGCACCGCGATCAGACCGGCGGCGGCCAGGAGCACACTCCATTCGCAAAATCCGGACAACATCGCCAAGACTGCGAAGTAGTAGAAGTGCGTCTCGATTTGCCATGGATGGCCTTCGAACATGAAGACCATCAGCGACGTCTGCCCGATCACGGCGACGACCAGTGCGAAGGCGGTGACGATCAACGGCCGGCGCAACAGCTGCGTCGCGATGGGCGCCGCCGCAAGCGCGGCCGAGATGGCGGCGACCGTCAGCAGCGGGCGCTCCAGCAGCCATGCCATCAGGATGAGGATCGGTACGTGCGCGATGGCAAGGCCGGTGAGGCCGCGCGCGACTCTCCGTTGCAACGCGTGGAGGCTCGTCATGAGGTCTTTGCCACCGATGACAGGGCGGCCGAACAGGCGGCCAGGGCCCGCGGATCGAGGACGAGCCAGGCGCCCGCGTGCAGCATCCGGTCGGCGTAATCGCCGTCGTCCGGCATGACCACGGCGATGAAGGGCAGGCCGCCGAAACGCACGAAGCGGCCACCACCGCCGACCGCTTGCATGAGCGTGCTCCCCGCCGCGGTCCAGGGCGCAAAGACGACCGCCACGCCGTGGGCGCGGTCGTGCGGGATCAGCTCGGCGCGCGCGCCAGCGAACAACGCACCTATCGATAGGAGCGTCAAAAGCCCGACGTCGAGGATTTTACGGAGAGGACCGTATGACTGACGCAAGGCTGTTCCGCATCGACACCGAATGACGACGCGGTTGATAGTTCCATACCGTTAAAGAACCATTGGTGCCGGCAGGAGGCGCGCATAACAAATCGCCCGCTTGCGCGGGCGATTGGCAGCTACGGTCCGTCTCGTAACGCTACGGCGGCGGCAGTCCTAAGACACCGACACTTGGCCCGGCTGCATCTGCGCCATCTTCTGCCGATAGAGCGCAGCGAAATCCACCGGATCGAGCAGCAGCGGCGGGAAGCCGCCATTGCGCACCGTGGTGGCGACGATCTCGCGCGCGAACGGGAAGAGGATGCGCGGGCACTCGATCAGCACCATCATGTTCAGCGCTTCCTGCGGAATGTTGCGCAGGCGGAAGACGCCGGCGAATTCCAATTCGAAGCTGAACAACACCCCGCCGGCGCTCTCGGCGCGGCCATCGAGCTTCAATGCCACCTCGATATCGGTGTCCGACAGGGGGTTGGCGTTGACGTTGATCTGGATGCCGATCTGCGGCTGTTCCTGGCTTGCCGCCAGCGATTGCGGCGCGTTGGGATTCTCGAATGAGAAGTCCTTGATGTACTGCGCCACTACGGAAATCTGCGGCGCGGTGTCGGCTGACGGGCCGCCATTGGTCGTCGACATGAAAACTCCTTAACGCGGCGGGAGGCGAGGACTTCGGAGGATGAGGCGCACCGCGAGCGGCGGTTGGCTAACATAGGGCCGGTGGGCGAACAAGAACGCGTGAGCTACGGTTCGCCGTCATCGTTACGGCGGTCGGCGAGGGCCGGGTCCGGCACGCGGTGCCACTGTTCCGGATCGAGATCGACGACGCCGTCGGGGGCGGCCGCCGGCTTGCGAACGCCGAACGCCGCGGCGAGCGCGCGCCGCAGCGGCGCAATGAACAGCAGCAGCGCCACAAGGTCGGTAATAAACCCTGGAACCAACAGGAGAAACCCAGCCAGAAGGACGAGGCCGCCGGCGCCGTCGGCCTGCAAAGCGGAAAAACTGCCTTGCGTCATGGCGACGCGGGCCCGGGCGATGTGGTTGCCCCCGGCGCGGCGCAGGACCATCAGGCCGGCAAATGAGGTGCCTATAATGAGAAGCAGCGCCCAGCCCAGGCCGATCGCCGCGGCAACGGCCACGAATACCGTCAGTTCCACCAGCGGCAGCGCCAGGACAGACAATAGCACCCATTTTGCCACATTCATCGCTGTCTTCTCTTTCGGGCGCCCGTTTCGAGGTCCAAACTGGCTTGCTGGGACTTAACGCCAAAGGACAATCTGGGGTGATGTTGGCGTATCAGCCTCGATCGTCTAATCTTTGTATGCGAGGCACAATTGCGCCGATCGGCGCAACGCCTATGGAACGGTGCGGCCATCTGCATAGATAGGTAGGGTGGGGCCCGCCGTCACGCCGTTCTATGGCGCCGGGCCGTAATCTGGGACCGGCCGGACTGCCGCGGTAGCCGAAAGCATGCAAGACGTGTTCGACATCTACACCATCATTTTCCTGGCGCTCGCAGTGTTCATTTTCCTGCGATTGCGCAGCGTGCTCGGTCAGCGCACCGGCCGCGAGCGCCCGCCATACGATCCCTATTCCGCGCGCGAGCAGGTGAGGCCGGCGTCAGAGAAGGTTGTGGCGCTGCCGAATCGTGCCCCGGAGGCCGCCGTGGCGCCCAAGCCGGTCGAGACCGCGGAAGTCGTCGAGCCCGGCGCGCGCTGGAAGGGTTTCGCCGAGCCCGGTTCGCCGATCGCCACCGGCCTCGACGCGATCGCCGCGGCGGACGCGAGCTTCGACCCCAAACACTTCGTCACCGGCGCGCGCGCGGCCTACGAGATGATCGTCACGGCTTTCGCCGACGGCGACCGCCGCATCCTCAAGAATCTTCTGTCGCGCGATGTTTATGACGGCTTCGACGCGGCGATCACCGGCCGCGAGAAGCGCGGCGAAAAGGTCGAGAGCCGCTTCGTCACCGTCGACAACGCCGAGATCGTCGGCGCCGAGGTGCGCGGCCGCACTGCGCAACTGACGGTGCGCTTCGGCTCGCAGTTGATCACGGCGACGCGCGACAAAAACGGCAACGTCATCGACGGCAGCGCCGACAAGGTGACCGACGTCACCGACGTGTGGACTTTCGCCCGCGACCTCTCGTCGCGCGATCCGAACTGGAAACTGGTCGCCACCGAAGCGGGGCAGTGAACGCATGGCGGGGGGCCGCTCTCTCCCACGGTCATTCCGGGGCGCGCCGAAGGCGCGAACCCGGAATCCAGACTTGAGCTCAGAGCGTGTTGGTGGATTCCGGGTTCGCTCGCTGCGCTCGCGCCCCGGAATGACGGCAATCTTTGCGGCGCTGGCGTTTTCACTCGTGATGCCCGGCGCCAAGGCTGCGCAGCATGACGTTCCATTGAAGCTGCGCAAGGCGCAAGCCGAGCCGGTGCCCTTCGCCGAATTGAACGGCTGGAAGGACGACGACCACGCTGCCGCCTACGCCTCGTTTCAAAAAAGCTGCGGCGCAATCCTCAATGGCAGCAAGGCGATGCGCAGGGCGCGGCCGATCTATGGCGCGCTGTTCACGGTGTGCGAGCGCGCGAACACGCTTGGTGTGCTCGATCGCGAGCAGGCGCGCGCCTTCTTCGAGGACAATTTCAAGCCGGTGCGCATCGCGCCGCCGGGCCAGACCGACGGGTTCTTCACCGGCTACTACGAGACCGAGGTGGACGGCTCGCGCGTCAAGACCGCCGAATACAGTGTGCCGATCTACAAGATCCCGGCGAAGTTCGCCGGGCGCAGCAAGGTCTTCGCCCAACTCGACCGTAGCAAGATCGAAGACGGCGCGCTCGACGGCAAAGGCCTGGAAATCTGCTGGGTGAAGGACCCGATCGACGCCTTCTTTGCGCAGATCCAGGGATCGACGCGCGTGAAGCTCAACGACGGCGAGCTGCTGCGTCTCAACTACATCGCCAGCAACGGCATGAAATACACGCCGGTGGGCCGGGAGCTCATTGACCGCGGCATCATCTCGAAAGAAGAGATGTCGATGGACAAGATTCGCGACTGGATGGAAGCCAATCCGGAGGAAGGCAACGAGCTGCGGCGCAAGAACCGCTCCTTCGTGTTCTTCGCGGAGACGCCCTTGCGGCCGCACGAGGAATGCATCGGTGCGCAGGGCGTGCCGCTGACGCCCTGGCGCTCGCTCGCCGTCGACAAATCGATCCATGTCTATGGCACACCGATCTGGGTCGACGCTGAGCTGCCGATCGAGAGCGAAAAGCCGGAGACCAAATTCCAGCATCTCATGATCGCGCAGGACACCGGCTCGGCCATCGTCGGGGCGGCGCGCGCGGACATCTACTTCGGCCACGGCGACGGGATCAGCAGCATCGCCGGCCGCATCAAGCAGTACGGTCAGTTCGTGATGCTGGTGCCGCGCAATGTGTCCGTGAAAGGCGACGGCGCGCCGCCGCCGGAGATACCGTTGCCCCGGGCGCGGCCGAAGGACGTCGTTGCCGATGGCGTGCCGGGCGGCGATGCCGTGTCGGCGAAAACGCGTCACTGACCGCATGAGCAACCGCGACGGCAGCCGGCGCCGCGTTCTGTCCTACGAAGAACGCGTCCTGTGGACGACCATCACCAAATCGATCGCGCCCTTGCGCGAGTCGCTGCCCGATGTAGCGGAGGATGCGCGCGATGCGGAGCCCGTCGCGCCGCCGCGGGCTCCGCTGCGCGCGGAAAAATCGGCACCGCTCGTTCCGGCCGCTCCGGCGCGGACCGCTCCGCCGCCATTGTCTCCGCTCGGGCGGCGCATGAGGCAGCGGGTCGCGCGCGGAAAAGAAGGGATCGACGCGCGGCTCGACCTGCATGGATTGACGCAAGCGGAGGCGCATGGCGCGCTGCTGCGCTTCCTGCGCACGGCGCACGCGCGCGACGCGCGCCTGGTCCTGGTGATCACCGGCAAAGGCGGGCGCGGCGACATGCATGGCGAACGCGGCGTGCTCAAGCGGCAGGTGCCGCATTGGCTGGCGCTGCCGGAATTCCGCGACCTTGTGATCGGCTTCGAGGATGCGCACCTCAGCCATGGCGGCGAGGGTGCGCTCTATGTGCGGGTGCGGCGCTCGCGCGATTAGAAATTCGTCGGCCACCAGAGGAGGTGCTTTGAGATGGCGCGCCACCCAGCATCCGAAAAGCCGAAGTCCGGCAAGCAGGACAAGCCGCACAAACCGGACAAGGAGGCGCTCGATCGGGAGCTCGAAGAAGGCCTGGAGGATACCTTTCCAGCCTCGGACCCTGTTTCCGTCACCGAGCCCGGGGTCAATCACAAGCCGAAAAAGTGAAAATGGCCGCCGCGATGGCCGCATGCGCCGCGGCGGCCGTGATCGTCAAACCGCCTTACGTCTCACATCCTTTGCCGGACACGTGTTTGCGCCGCCGCGCAACGCCCCGGCCGTCGTAAAGTATCTGTTGCAGCCGCGAGAGGCCGATCCAGAGCCCGAGAACCTCCAGTTCGATCGCATCGTGCCGATCGCTCCGTAACTGTGTCCCCCCTCGAACGGGCCTGATTGGCCCGGACGTCGCCTTCCTTGCCGAATATCCCATGTTCGCCTCCTGACACGCGGATCTGGCAAAGTGTTTTCAATGGCGCCCGCAACCAAAAGGATACGCACGCTGGGGTTGCTGTCAAATTTTTTTTATCTTCTGTTTATCAGGTGGGCGCCGCCAGAGAGCCGGTCAGCCAGTCTGCGCTTGGTACAGGCGCGCGCCGGCCAGCATCAGGATCAGATCGAGCGGATCCTCGCGCAATTGCCGCGCGAGATGGCGCAGGCTGACCCGGGCCGACTTCGTCGGCAGCGGCACCACGGCGTCGGCGCCGTCGCGCAGCGTCGCAACCAGCGTGTCCGCCGTTCCGATCGGCAGACCGAGGCAGCGCAGCGCCCAGCGCGCCTGCTCGCCGGTGAGGTAGAGCCGCTCGGCGATGTCACCGAAGAAGCTCGCGTATTTTTCCCGGTCTTCGCGCGCGGCGCCCGGCTTGGCGCGCAGGGTCTGTAATCCGTTCAGCGCGCTTTGCACCGTGTCGGCGAGCGCCGCGTCGGCCGAGGCATCCAGAATTTCAATGCTCAGGTCGGACAGCCGCGCCTTGGCGCCGTCATTGCCGAACTCGATCAGCACCCGGCGGCGGATCGCGTCGCGGATCAGCCGGTCGCAGACGTCGTTGCGGAAGATAGATGCGATCCGGTCGCGGTCCTGTGCCTCGATCCGGTGGCGCGCGGCGCTTTCGTCATAAGCGGGCGTCGCGCTGAGCGGCATGATCCCGACGCTGACGATGGGGGCGCCGCCACGCAGCTCGAAATCCTTAAGACCGGCATTGAAGATGCAGCAGTGCAAATTGCCTTTAAAACCGGGGTCGATCTGGAAGCCGTGCGAGGTGATGATGCCGAGGCTGGCCAGGCTCGCCATGGCGCCGACGCGGCCGATATAGTC
>DATARB010000195.1:0-2583 GCA_036264375.1 Pseudolabrys sp. | reverse complement strand
CGACTGGCCCGCCTGATATTCCTTAAAACGGAACGGGCCGGAGCCCATGATGTTCTTCTCGAACCAGTGCGGGTCCTGGTCGAGCTTTGCCTTCTGATAGATGAAGGCATAGGGGTCGGCGAGCGCCGGCAGGAAGGCGGCCGTCGCGAATTTCAGGTGAAAGACGACGGTCTTCGGATCGGGCGCTTCGATCTTCTCGACCATCGAATAATAGCCGCGGCGCGAGCTGATGACGCCCTCGGGCGGATCGACGATCTTGTTCCAGCTCGCGGCGACATCCGCGGCGGTCAGGCGCGAGCCATCCTCGAATTTGACGTCGTCGCGTATCGTAAAGGTATAGGTACGGCCGTTATCGGTCGGCTCCGGTATTTCGGTGCAGATGTCGCAGACGAACTCGGCCGTCGAGCTCGGGTTCTCGGGATTGGCGCGGATCAGGACGCTGTAGAACGGCGCGACGGCGTGCACGGTCGCGAACGTCGCTTCGCGATGCCCGTCGAAGCTCGGCGGCGCATCGGCCGGGATCATGTAGGTCAGGATGCCGCCGCGCTTCGGCGTCTCCTCGGCCGAAGCCGCGCCGGCTATCGCGAAGGCCGCCAGCAGTCCGGCGGCAGCACTCCCCAGCGCGTGTCGCATGTGTTCCTCCCGTTCGGCATCTTCTTGTTCTTCTTCCGGCGTTATTTGTCGAGCCAGATCGTCGCCAAATCCATATTGATGTAGTGGCTGGGGCTGATCTTGAAGCCTTTGACATACGACCGGTACGGGATGATCCGGTTCCACCAGATCAGCTTGGTCGCGTGCGCTTCCTTATCCATCACCAGTTTCTCGAACGCGTCCATATCCTGCTTCTGCTTCTGCGGGTCGGTTTCGTGCAGCAGCTTGTTGTACAGATCGACCTCCTGCGGGTCTTCGTAATAGCCATAATTCTCGGAGCTGATCGAGGTCGGCAGGTAAGGCTGCACGTCCAAGACCGGGTTCACCGTCGCGTGGCAGATCGGGTAATGCACCGCGGCGAACTCGCCGGTGCGCATCGCCTGGAACCACGGACCGGTCGGCACCACCTTCTGCGTGACTTTGACGCCGATCTTGCTCCACTGGTCGACAAGCCAGATGCCGACATATTTATAGGGCTGGTCGACATCGCGGTTCAGCAGCTCGAAGCTCAGGTCGTGCACGCCGGCTTCCTGCAACAGCCGCTTTGCTTCCGCTCGCGACTTCTCGATATCCGGCCAGAAACCGGCGACCTCGTGCAGTTGGTTCTTGTCCATTGCGAGCGGTGATTCCGGGAAGACAATGCCGCCCACCGCCTTGACGATGGCGATCTTCGACAGGGCCTCGGCGCCGCCCCAGCGGTCGAGCGCCAGGGTCAGCGCGCGCCGCACCCGCACGTCGTCGAAAGGCTTGTGCTTGTGGTTGAAAAACAGATCGCTGCCGCAGTTCCACACGCTCTCCTGGACTTGGATCTGATCGCCGAGCGCCTGCTTCAAATCGTTGACGGCCGAGGGCGGCAAGCCGCGAAACTCCATTGCGGCGCGGTCGCTGCGAATTGCATCGACCCGGGTCGCCTGTTTCGGCGCATAGATTCCCTCGATTGCATCGAGATAGGGCTTGCCCTTGTCGTAATAGTCGGGATTGCGCACGCCCTTGATCGACTGGCCGACATCATAGCTGGCGAACTTGAACGGGCCCGAACCCATCACGTTCTTCTCGTACCAGTGCGGGCCTTTGCTCGGATCGTCGAGAATTTTCTTCTCATAGATATAGGCGAACGGGTCGGCGAGCGCCGGGATGAAGGCGCCGGTCGCGAATTTCAGGTGAAAGACGACGGTCTTCGGATCGGGCGTCTCGATCTTGTCGACCATCTCGTAAAAGCTTTTGCGGGCGCTGAACACGCCCTCCGAGGGAAACACGATTTCGTTCCAGCTCGCCGCGACGTCGGCGGCGGTCAAAGGCGAGCCGTCGTGAAACTTGATCCCATCGCGGATCTTGAAGGTGTAGGTCTTGCCGCCATCGGTCGGCTGCGGCATCTCGGTGCACAAATCGCAGACAAAATCGGTCGTCGAACTCGGATTGTCCGGGTTCACATGGATCAAGAGGCTGTAATAGGGCGAGACCGAGTGGATCGTTGCGAAGGTCTGTTCCTTGTGCCCGTCGAAGCTTGGCGGCGCGTCGGCCGGGATCAGATAGGTAAACGTGCCGCCGCGCTTCGGCGTGTCGGCCGCCCAGCCGGCCGCGCTCAATCCAGCCGTGAGAACCGCGGCAGACGCGGCGATAACGAACTTCAGCATTTCCTTCCTCTCTTCTTTTTGGTGCCTAGGTGACAACGTCGCAGGCGGCCCAATGCCCAGGGCGCAACTCGCGCAGTTCCGGCCGCGTCACCCTGCAATTGGCAACTGCGATCGGGCAGCGCGGATGAAAGACGCAGCCCGGTGGCGGGTTGATCGGGCTCGGCACCTCGCCGGCCACGGGCTGGAACGCGCGCTCGGCCTCGACCGCGGGGTCCGGCACCGGAACCGCACCGAGCAAGGCCTTGGTGTAAGGGTGGAGCGGATGGTCGAACACCTCGTCGCATTCGGCGAGCTCGAC
>DATARB010000166.1:0-8109 GCA_036264375.1 Pseudolabrys sp. | reverse complement strand
CCAGGCCCTGATCCGCTCGGCGGTATCCGATGCCGCCGCCAATCTGCTCTCGTTCATCCCCTCGCTCGGCACGCGCGAGGTGTTCACCTTCGGCTCCGGCGTGGCGCTGCCGACGCGCATGCGCTTCAAGGAATTGCCGGCCGAGCGGCGGCCGAACAGCGAAGCCTCCGGCAATACGCGCTCCGATGGCGGCGCGCATGTCGGGCGCGACCTCTTGAGCTCGGTCATCGACCGCTGGCGCTCGGCGACGATGAGCCACCGCATGAGCGAGGACGAGTACGCCGATTACGGCGCGCCGTCCGATACGCCGCCGCTGCAACCCTCGCCCCCGCAGACGCCGGCCTATCAGCCGCCGCCACAGCCTGCGCCGGCCGCGCAGCCGAGCGCCCTGCGCGCGAGCCTGCTGAAGAAGCCGCTGGATGCGAATTCATTGGGCGGCGCGCCCACCAACCCGGGCTATCCGCCGCGGTTCCGATAGCCGTCATTCCGGGGCGCCGCGGAGCGGCGAATCCGGAATCCAGAACCGATCAATGCCTATCCTGTCTCTGGATTCCGGGTTCGCATGCTGCGCACGCGCCCCGGAATGACGCGGCGTTACTTCACCGCCACCGCATCGATGAGCGCCGACATGCCGCCGTGGCCGGGACCTTCATTGATGACCGCCTCGTAGACGCGGATATCGAGCGAGGAGAAATCGGCGAAGGCCTTTTCCAGCAGCTCGCGCGTGTAGAGATTTTCGATCTTCGATGGCCCGCCGGTTTTGTAGTCGAGCTGCTTCGGCGTGTAGCCCTCGAGCAGCAAGAGCCCGCCCGGCTTCAATGTCCTTTTGATGCCGGCGAAGATCGTCTCGCGCTCTGCCGGCGTGGCGAACTGGAAAAAGATCGCCGCCACGGCGTCGAACGTATTTACCGGATAGCTCCAATTGATCACGTCGGCCTGTTCGACGCGCAGCGTCACGCCGCGCTCTTGTGCCAGCTTGCGCGCCTTCTCTTGCGCGTTCGGCGAGAAGTCTAGCGACAGCACGTCGAGGCCCTGCTCGGCGAGGAACACGCCGTTGCGCCCTTCGCCATCGGCAATCGCCAGCGCGGTCTGGCCTTTGCGCAACAGATGCGCCTGCGATTTGAGAAACGCGTTCGGCGCGGTGCCGAAGCGGTACTCCTCGCCCGCGAACCGCTCCTGCCAGTGATCGAAGTCGGTGTTGTCAGTCATGCCGGTGCCTCTCAGTTGTCATGCGCGGGCTTGACCCGCGCATCCCGCTTAGGCGCGCAAGGCTTTGCCTTCCTGATCGGGATGGCCGGGACAAGCCCGGCCATGACCAACCATTCAATGCCTCTCGCGTCCTCCAAAGATCGCACTTCCCACACGCACGTGTGTCGCGCCCATGGCAATGGCGGTCGCGAAATCCGCGCTCATGCCCATCGACAGCAAATCAAGCCCGTTGCGCCTGGCGATCTTGGCGGTGAGCGCGAAATGCGGCCCGGGCGCCTCGTCCACCGGCGGAATGCACATCAGCCCGGAGATCGCGAGTCCATAGGTCTCGCGGCATGCGCGCAAGAATTCATCCGCCTCCTGCGGCAGCACGCCGGCCTTCTGCGGCTCGGCGCCGGTGTTGATCTGCACGAACAGCGCCGGCTGCCGCGCCTGCTTGGCGATCTCCTTGGCCAGCGCCTCGCACAGGCTGGCGCGGTCGACCGAATGGATCGCGTCGAACAGCGCAACCGCTTCCTTGGCTTTGTTCGATTGCAGCGGCCCGATCAGATGCAGCGCGATCCCCGGATGCTTTTCCATGAGCGCCGGCCACTTGGCCTTGGCCTCCTGCACGCGGTTTTCGCCGAACACGCGCTGTCCGGCGGCGATCACCGGTTCGATCGCCTCGGCCGGAAACGTCTTCGACACTGTAACGAGGGTCACGCCGGCGGGATCGCGCCCGACGTCGCGGCAGGCGCGCACGATCTCCGCGCGGACGGTATCGAGGCCGGAGGCGGTGTCAGTCGCAGTCATTGTCGGAACTTCTCATTTGTCATCGCCGGGCAAAAGGCGCGCAGCGCCGTCTTCGCGCTAAGAGCCCCGGCGATCCCGATAATAAGGCACGGCTTTGCCTACCTAAGCGAGGTCGCCGGGACAAGCCCGGCCACGACAAGCCGCATCAAATAAACGGACGCGGCCGCCGCTGCGTCACGGTATCGCCGGCGATCTCGACCAGCGCGTTGCGGTCGACGATCTCGAACACGCGGTCCTTCCAGCGCACCGCCTGCGAGGCCAAAAGCCGCTTTAACGTCTTGTTCGTGTGCACCAGCGACATGCCGAGCGTGTCGGCGAGATGCTGCTGCGTGAAGGGAAACTGGATCGTGTTGTCCTTCACGAACCCCGCCTCCTGCGCGCGCACGAACAGATGCAGCAGGAGAAAGGCGGTGCGCTCGAGCGCGTTGCGGCGGCCGAGGCTGACGAGATGCTCGTCGATGAGCTGCTCCTCGCGGGCGGCGAGCCAGGTGATATCGAAGGCGAGCGAGGGGAAACGGCTGTACATGTCCCACAGCTTCGAGCGCGGAAACACGCACAGCACCAGCGGCGTGAGCGCCTCCACCGAATGCTCCATCTCGTTCATCAGCGAGCCTTGCAGGCCGACCATGTCGGCGGGCAATGCGTAATTGAGGATCTGGCGGCGGCCGTCGTCGAGCATCTTGTAGCGGAACGCCCAGCCGCTGAGCACGGTGTAGAGATGCTCATTGCGCTCGCCCTCGCGCAGAAAGCTCACGCCGGGATCGACACGCAGCTCGTCGACCTTGAACTGTTTCACGAAGGACAATTCGTCCGCATCAAATTCACGCAAATTCGACCGCTTGCGCAGCGGGCAAAGTTCGCACGGCGTCATCTGGCCGTTCGACCGGGCTTGTCCGGCCATCATGAAGGCTCCGTTGAAAATAGATCGGGAACAGGCTCGTGCGGCAAACTAGTGAAATTCACGGCCGCGTGTCCAACACATGAATCGCTTGTTATATGTCTTTTTTAAATGTCATCCGACTCAATCCGTTGCAGAAGGAACGGTTCCATGTCCGGGAACGCCAGCAGGAGATTGATGTGGCGGAAAACGAGGCCTCAGTCGCAGGCAAGCGCTTCCTTATATTGGACGACGAATTCCTGATCGCGCTGGACATCCAGCAAACCCTTGAAATGGCGGGCGCGGCCGACGTGCTGTGTGTGGCCCATGCGGACGGCGCGCTGAAGGAGTTGCGCAACGGATCGGCATTCGATTGCGCCGTTCTCGACGTGAAGCTCGGCGACCGGCAGCAGAACAGCCTCACCGTGGCGACGTTGCTGAAACAGCGCGGCACGCCGTTCATCTTCCTCACCGGGATGCGCGGCGAGTATGTGCACACAAGGGAATTTCCGGGCGTGCCGGTCGTGGAGAAGCCTTACGACACAGACGTTCTAATGAATGCGCTGCGCAGGGCCATGGCGGAGAAGTAGCGGACGCACCTCGAAATGCTGCAAAGCCTCACTCCGTCATCCTGAGGTGCGAGCGAAGCGAGCCTCGAAGGATGAACGGCCACGGCATTGGCCGTCGCCCTTCGAGGGCCGCGCTGCGCGCCGAGCACCTCAGGGTGACGGCGCCACCTCACTTTCGCGGCGCGTCGCGCGCCACGTAACACCAGAGGTGATTGTATAACCCCGCCCTCTCACCCCACATTGCGGGCAGAGGAGCACCCGCATGAGCGCGCACTGCTGCGGCCACACCGCGACCTTCGACGGCCTCTCCGCCGACTATAAGCGCCGGCTCTGGCTGGTCATCGCCATCAACGCGTCGATGTTCGCGGTCGAGATCGGCGCCGGTGCGCTGGCCGGGTCGCAGGCGCTGCAGGCGGACGCGCTCGACTTCCTCGCCGACGCGACGACCTACGGCATGAGCCTCGCCGTCATCGGCCTCTCGGCGCAGACGCGCGCCACAGTCGCGCTCGCCAAAGCGGCCAGCCTCACCGCCATGGCGCTGTGGGTGCTCGGCTCCACCGCCTACCACGTGCTGGTGCTCGGCGTGCCCCACGCCGAGATCATGGGCGCCGTCGGCGTCCTGGCGCTCGCCGCCAACCTGGCGAGCGTGTTGATCCTGGTGCCTACAAGGATGGCGACGCCAATGTGCGCTCGGTCTGGCTGTGCTCGCGCAACGACGCCTTTGGCAATGTCGCGGTCATGCTCGCCGCCGGCGCCGTCTGGCTGACCGCCACGAAATGGCCGGACCTGATCGTGGCCGCGCTGATGGCCGGACTGTTCCTGACGTCGTCGGCGCAGATCCTGCGGCAGGCGCTGCGCGAGATGCGCCACCGGCACCCGGCCCCGGCCGAGTAGCGTCGTCCGCTTCCGTTGCTGGGCGCGTTCGCAGGTTCGGCCATTAAACCAATGGCCTATCCGGCCACCTCTTTTCTCATGCTGCAGTGCGACATAAATCACGGCGTGGCGCCGCCGGGCGTCCTCCGCCGGGCGCCGGCCACGGCCAGCGCCTTTCCATGCCCCTTTCAGTTCTGAGCCCATGGCCGCCGCCCTTCCCGATTCCCGTTCCAGCCGCCTGCCCCTGTTCGCGCTCGCACTCGCCTCCTTCGGCATCGGCACGACCGAATTCGTCATCATGGGGCTGCTGCCGGACGTCGCCGGCGACCTGCACGTGACGATCCCGACCGCCGGCCTGCTGGTCAGCGGCTATGCGCTCAGCGTCGCCTTCGGCTCCCCCTTCCTCGCCATAGCGACCGCGAAAATGGACCGGCACAAGGCGCTGCTCGTGCTGGTCGCCGTCTTCATCCTCGGCAACGTGCTCTGCGCGCTGGCGCCGTCGTACTGGCTCTTGATGGGCGCGCGCATCGTCACGGCCTTGTGCCACGGCGCCTTCTTCGGCCTCGGCTCGGTCGTTGCCGCCTCGCTCGTGCCGCCGAACAAGAAGGCGCAGGCGATCGCCATGATGTTCGCCGGCCTCACGGTGGCGAACGTGCTCGGCGTGCCCTTCGGCACGGCGCTCGGCAATGCCTTCGGCTGGCGCGACACCTTTTGGGCCGTGGCCGTGATCGGCTGCATCGCCGCGGCGGCACTGGCGATCTGGCTGCCGCGCGACATACCGGTGCAGCAGATGCGTTTCATGCAGGAGGCGCGTTCGCTCGCCAACAAGCAGGTGATCCTCGCCATGGTCATCAGCGTGCTGGCCTCGGCAAGCCTGTTCAGCGTCTATACTTACATTGCGCCGATCCTCTTGAACGTCACGCGGATCTCCCCGCACGCCGTCACGCTGATGCTGCTCTTGTTCGGCGCCGGCCTGACGCTGGGCAATTACATCGGCGGACGCCTCGGCGACTGGAAGCTAATGCCTTCGGTGATTGCGATTTTCGTCGTGCTGGTGCCGACGGTCGCGCTCTTCACCTATACGAGCGCGTGGGTCTTTGCCGCCGCCGCGACCATCTTCATCTGGGGCATTCTCGTCTTCGCGCTGGTCTCGCCGTTGCAGATGCGCGTGGTCAACGAGGCCTCGCAAGCGCCCAACCTCGCAGCCACGCTCAACCAGGGCGCCTTCAACCTCGGCAACGCTTCCGGCGCCTGGATCGGCGAGGTGGTGCTCACGCAAGGCATGCCTTACGACCAGTTGCCCTGGATCGGCGCGGCCATCGCCTTCGCCGCGCTGGCGCTGACCATTGTGTCGTTCCGGCTGGATGCCCGCGCGCCCGTGTCCGCGCCGGCATATGTGGAGCGGTAGACCTCACGCCGTCTTCCGGGCGCCCGCCGAAGCCTGACAAGGCGAAGGCGGGCACGATTCTTTTGTTAAATTTCCATCCGGTGACGGAACGGGCGCTCCGCGTCGCGGTTAACAGTCACGATTGCCCAAGAAAATCTTGATGGGCGTTCTTTCTGTAGAAGGACATTTCTCTTTCCATAGAAAGACAAATGCTATATTGTTTCTCCGGACGACGAGGAAAGAACCATGGCGGCGACAATCCGGCCGGCTTCCGCGGTTTCGGACTCCGCCGTAATTACAAAGGCGACAATCCGGGCCGCAGAAAAATTGAACATAAAGAGCAGGCATCTCGCCCGCATCATCGGTGTTTCGGAGGCATCCGTTTCGAGGATGAAGCAGGGAGGATATCCGCTCGAAAAAGGCCAAAAACCTTTCGAGTTGGCGGTCTTGTTTCTTCGCCTTTACCGATCTTTGGACGCCGTTTCGGGCGGCGACGAAAAAGTCGCGTCTTCTTGGCTTGTGAACGCAAACACAGCCCTAAGTGGAAAACCAATCGAACTCATTCAGACGGTGTCCGGCTTAGGAAATGTCATTCAATATTTGGACGCCAGACGCGCTATCGTCTGAATGCTTTTCTGCGGCGGGCACTTGCTGGCGGGTCGTAGAAGCGCAGCATCATGTTTCGACCGCCAAATTGACTGACAGCGCGGAAGAGCAAACGCGCCTGGAAGAATTGATCGAAGAAAGTAAGCCCCCCGTCCCCGAAGAGTGCCGGGGCTTACACTTTCTACTTTTCACACCATTCCGATACGGAGCCCCGTATCCAACTGGGTCCCGCTTTCGCAGGGCCGGGATGTCTTTGGGCGTTTTCTATGCCTCTATGAACGTAGAAACGGCGGTTGCCGAGATGGCATTCTACAGACTGCTGTTCTTTGCTGAATCCCCGGATACACCTTGGCCGACAAACCCGGGCGAATACACTGCATTTTCAGCAGAATTCGCAACAGGCCGCGCTGTTGATCTCACGCTTCCGCCGCTCAATGAGCACCAGTCGATATGGACCAACAAGACGGACTATTCTGGCTGTCAAGCGTTCGCCGATGCTGCAAGATCGGCCGCATTGGACGTCATAAAATATCAATCGGTTCGCTGTCCCAGCCGTGGGATCAATTTGGCCATTCTGAGTTGCCACGTTTTTACAAAGGCGGATATCGGAGAGCGCCAGACATGGCGCATACAACTAAGTTCGACCGGCGCTCGCGTGATTTGCGAGTTTCCCAAGCTCGTATTGAACTTTGGCCGCGATAGTTTCGCTGAAGATGCCCGGATGTCCGAGATGAATTGGGACCGCTAGCGTCCCCCGTGCCCCGCCTCGCACTTTCAGACGGAAGCACTCCCGGCCCGAAAGCTTTTCTGCCCAATCGCGGCGAAATCGGAGGCTGCATCATGGCTGGCCCGACTCGGAAGACCGGAATGAAGGAAATTCCTCTGTCCGAAGTGAAGGACGATCTGTCCCATTTTTTGCGCGAAGCGAAAAAGGAGGACATCGTCATCACGCGGCACGGCAAGCCCGCCGGCGTGCTCATTGGCTTTGCGTCCGAAGACGAGTGGTTCGAATATCGTCTCCAGAACGACCCTCGTTTCCTCCGCCGGATCGAAGAGGCCCGCAAGGGCCTGCGGGAAGGCCGCGGCACACGCCTTGAGGACTTGTAGGCCGGCCCCCGCGCACCGCCCCTCCCCGTTGACCCCTTAGCCCTTTCATGCGACCACCCGGCGCCTGAAAAAGAGCCGGAAATGACCGCCGATTCGAACAAAAACGAGCGTTACAACGCCCGCGAGGCCGAGACCCGTTGGCAGAAGGCCTGGGACGCCCAGGGCATCTTCGCCACCAAGAACGACGACCCGCGCCCGAAATACTACGTCCTGGAGATGTTCCCCTACCCGTCGGGGCGCATCCACATGGGCCACGTCCGCAACTACACGATGGGCGACGTGGTCGCGCGCTTCAAACGCGCCATGGGCCACGCCGTGCTGCACCCGATGGGCTGGGACGCCTTCGGCCTGCCGGCCGAGAACGCCGCGGTCGACCGCAAGGTGCACCCGCGGACCTGGACCTACGAGAACATCGCCTCGATGAAGAAGCAGCTCCAGTCGATGGGGCTGTCGCTCGACTGGGCGCGCGAGATCGCCACCTGCGACCCGAGCTACTACAAGCACCAGCAGAAGATGTTCCTCGACTTCCTCAAGGCGGGGCTGGTCGAGCGCAAGCAGTCGAAAGTGAACTGGGATCCGGTCGACCACACCGTGCTCGCCAACGAGCAGGTGATCGACGGCCGCGGCTGGCGCTCCGGCGCCGAGGTCGAGCAGCGCGAGCTCACCCAGTGGTTCTTCAAGATCAGCGA